>QIFI01000018.1 GCA_003229735.1 Candidatus Anderseniibacteriota bacterium
ATTATTTTTACCCTCTCCCTAACCCTCTCCCTATCATATGCCCGCTAAAGCGGGCAGGGAGAGGGGATCCCCTCGACCTGTGAGCGATTACCGGGTGGATTTAAGGTATACTTAACGAACATCAGTTTATAATGATTACTAGTTACTGATTGTTAATTACTAGTTACTATGAAGATATATGCGTTTGAATCCTTTTAGACGGAAAAAGCGGACTCGACGAAGCAGTCGAGTGGACGAGAGCTGGTTGTCTTCATATGCCAAAAAAGCCATAGTGGGGATCATTTTGTTTGTGTTTTCGGTGATTGCTATTTTGAGCTTTGTTAAGGGGGCGGGACCGACGGGGGACGTGGTGCTTATAACATTGCGCAGATTGTTTGGGTGGCTGGCATTCGTGGTGCCTTTTTTGCTGATATATATATCGGGATATTTGCTGTGGCCGCAGAGGATTCATTTGGAAAAACTTAGAGTAGTAGGTTTGGCTTTGATGTTTGTTGGATTGGCCGGGCTGCTGCATACGGTGGGGGTATCAACGGATGACGCATTGCAGGTGGCCGATGATGGTCTGGCGGGAGGTTATATGGGTTTTATGTTGAGTTTTCCTTTAGGTCAGGCGTTGGGGCGAGTGGCGGCCGGGTTGATATTCCTGGGAGCATTGTTGATTGGACTGATATTATCATTCAGATTATCGCCGGCTGATGTTTGGGAGGGGATAATCAACATGTTTGAGTCGGATAAAGAGGGTGAAGAAAACGAGGAAGAAAACCGGGAAGAAGACGACAAAGAAGAGTCACGCAGGTTTAAGATAAGCGCCGTACTGCCGCAGGCGGGGGCCGCGGTATCGGAAGTCGCGGGTAGCAGTGAGGCGCAGAGGATCAGCAAAGCGGCGGCCGCCAACCGGCGGTATCGTCCGGCTATTTTGAAAGTACTGCATTCATCTAAAACCAACACGGCGCGGAATAAAGATCTGGAAAAGAAAAACGCGGAAACGATTCGCCGGACCTTGGAGCATTTTGGCATCAATGTGGAAATGAGAGATACCCACGTGGGGCCAACGGTGACCCAATATACATTGCGTCCGGATGAAGGGACGAAGCTGGCTAAGATTACTACTTTACAGAATGATCTGGCCTTATCTTTAGCGGCTCATCCGATTAGGATTGAGGCGCCGATTCCGAATAAGGATCTGGTGGGGATTGAAATTCCTAATAAGACACCGACCTTGGTGAGACTGCGGGATTTGCTGATGTCGCCGGAATTTAAGCATCATGAATCACCTCTGGCTTTTCCATTGGGTAGAGATGTGTCGGGTAAGGTGGTGGTGGACTCACTGGAAAGAATGCCGCATATGCTGATCGCGGGAGCGACCGGCTCGGGAAAATCGGTGAATATTCATACTTTACTTATTTCCTGGCTGTATCGAAATTCACCGGACGCGGTGCGATTTATCATGGTGGATCCGAAGCGGGTGGAGTTGACGCCGTACACCGGTATTCCTCATTTGTTGGCACCGGTGATAGTGGATACGGAAAAAACTTTGAACGCCTTGAAGTGGGCGTTAAACGAGATGGATTTGCGGTATCGGTTATTGGAAGAATCGGGGTCGCGTAATATACGATCGTTTAACACTAATAATCCGGCCGAGGCCCGGCCATATATTGTGATAGTTATAGATGAATTGGCGGATTTGATGGTTAAGCATGCTAGAGAAATTGAGGGGCCGATTGTCCGAGTGTCGCAGATGGCGCGAGCGGTGGGGATACATCTGGTGCTGGCGACCCAGCGGCCGTCGGTTAATGTGCTGACGGGATTAATTAAGGCTAACATACCGTCGCGTACTGCGTTTTCGGTGGCTTCACAGGTTGATTCCCGGACTATTATCGATATGGCGGGAGCAGAGAAACTGGTGGGTAATGGGGATATGCTGTATCTGTCGGGTGATAAGGCGCGGCCGATTCGTATCCAGGGCGGTTTTGTGTCGGAGGAAGAAGTGCGGGATGTGGTAAATCTGATTAAGCAGACGGGAGAGCCGAGATATGATGAAGCAATAACCTCGGTGGCGGCCCGGGAGAGTGGTGGAGGCGGCGGGGGCGGTGGAGGTGATACGGGGGATGATTCTTTATATAATGAGGCTAAGCAGGTGGTGACGCAGGCGGGTAAGGCCAGTGCCAGTTTTTTACAGCGCAGGCTGAAGATCGGGTATGCCAGGGCGGCCAGACTGCTGGATACGTTGGAAGAGCAGGGCGTGATTGGACCGGCGGAAGGGAATAAGCCCAGGGCGATTTTGGCGGGCGGGGGCGAAGAGGTAAAAGCTATTCGAGGAGCTCGGACTGAAGCAGGGAATGGGGCGGCTGATGAAGCAGATGGTGAAAAGAGAGAATATGAAGAAGGGGAATATGGCCACGATAATCGGACATGGTAACGGGTATAGAACTATCCCGTTCAGGCCATAGTCGTCGGGCGGGGGAGCAGCTGCGGACGGCTCGACGGGGGCGGAATCTGCCGTTGGACGAAATAGCTAATGAGATTAGGATTCCACCCAAGTATTTGCGGGCGTTGGAGGAGGGAGATTTGTCGGTATTTTCGGCAGATGTCTACGCCCGGGGAGCGTATCAGAAATATGCCAGGTTTTTAGGGCTGGAAAGCCGGGATATTTACCACTCATTTTTACGATCGTTGTCGGAAGTGCGGCAGAGAGTGTCTTTGAAGTTGCCGGTGCCGGCGACGTGGCTGCAAAGAGCGCTGACACCGTATGGGGTGATTGGTTTTAGTGTGGGGCTGGTAGGGCTGGTGATTGTTAGTTATTTAGGGTGGCAGGTGAGATCTTTTATACAATTACCGGATTTAGAATTACTGGAGCCGGTGAATATGGTGGTGGAGGGAGATACGGTGATAATTAGAGGGAGAGCTGAAGCAGACGCGTTGATTACCGTGAATGGGGAAACGGTTCTGCCGGGAGAAGATCAGGAATTCTTATTTGAATTGCCGGTGCGGCCGGGGATTAATGTATTGCAAGTGGAGGCGACAGGAGCGTCGGGAAGAACCAGAGTGGTGACCCGAGATTTATTGGTGACAGGAGAAGGAAATTAAACGGGTGGGTAAATGTGACGTTGCTTTAAAATCGGCAGGTGGGTAACTTAAGGAGATGGATAAACAAGCGAGTATTAAAGAAGAGATATCAGATAAACAGTCGGCGGTGGATAGCGCGCTGGAGTCAATTAAAGAGAGGTTTGGCGAGGGGGCAATAATGAAGCTGGGAGAGGCGAAGAAGGTGGATGTGGACGCGGTGTCGACGGGGTCCGTGTCGCTGGATATCGCGCTGGGGATTGGGGGAGTGCCGCGGGGAAGAGTGGTGGAGATTTATGGCCCGGAGTCCAGCGGCAAGTCGACGCTGGCATTGCATATTTCAGCTAGCGCGCAGAAGAAGGGCGGTACGGTGGCTTATGTAGACGCGGAGCACGCCTTAGATCCGCAATATGCTAAAAAAATCGGAGTAAATATTGATGAGCTGTTGATTAGTCAGCCGGATACGGGAGAGCAGGCGTTGGATATAGTGGAAACTTTAGTGCAATCGGCGGCGGTGGATCTGATAGTGATTGATTCGGTGGCGGCGTTGACCCCGAGAGCTGAAATTGAAGGAGAGATGGGAGCTTCTCATATGGGACTGCAGGCCAGGTTGATGAGCCAGGCTTTACGGAAGTTAACTGGAATAGTGGCTAAAACTAATACTACGGTGGTCTTTATTAACCAGGTGCGGATGCAGATTGGAGTGGTGTTTGGCAATCCGGAAGTAACTACGGGGGGCAAGGCTTTGAAGTTTTATGCCAGTGTCAGGATAGAAGTGAGGAGAAGAGCGCAAATTAAGATGGGAGAGCGAGTGATTGGCAATCGGGTGTATTCCAAGATTGTGAAGAATAAGGTGGCGCCGCCGTTTAAGGTGGCGGAGTTTGATATTATGTATAATGAGGGAATTAGTTTTGAAGGGGGATTGGTGGACGAAGGAGTAAAATATAATCTGGTGAAGAAGGCCGGGAGCTGGTTATCTTATGGAGATTTGAAGTTGGGGCAGGGGCGGGAAGCATCAAAGAGACTGCTTAGAGAGGATAAGAAGTTGGCCAAGAAGCTGGAGAAGGAAATTTGGGAAGCGGTGGAAAAGGAAGAGGCGGAACAATCGTAGATTGTTAATGAAAAAAATACACCAGTTTTGAGCTGGTGTTAGGATGGGCCGAAATTACCTTCATAATCTTCGTCATCTGACTCAAAACCTTCGGTTTGGCTGTCGGGATGATTTGGGTCGGTATTGGCAGAGGGTTCGATGGTTAGAATTCTAATAGGCGGCGCGAGGCAGTGATGGACGATATGCTGATGAACTATATATTTATCTCGAGGGTTGGCCAGGTGCTTGAATATGCAATTTATGGCGGCGGCCAGGATTCTTTTGAAGTGAGGCGGGTAAGCGTAGGCTTCGCCAATAACGATAGTGGCTTCATAAATGCCCAGGCAGATGTGTTCGATGCCAGCAATTTCCAGCAGGTCCAGGTGAAATGGCCGGCTAGACTTTGAATATTGGGTCACAGAGTATGGCTCGGTGATATTGCTGATGGAGTTCTGGATTCCGGTCCAGGATATGGTGATGACGCAGTCAGTGTTTTGATAAAAGGCCAGGCGGAATTCGAAGGTGGCGGCTTTTTGGATGATCAGGGTAGATGGGCGAAGGGAGGGTCTATGGGTTTTGAATGAGCCGTCGAAATTTTCCTGGTTGGCGATCATGATGGCACCCCATGGTTTTGGAGGGTTGGAAAAAGAACAGTTTCAGTTAGCGTACCGCATGGTTATGGTTTTTGGCTAATTCCATAGGCTGGTTTTGCGATCGTCAGGGGCTATTTTGTTTCGATGCTGTTTGCGGCAGGTTTGGCATTGCTGAATGAGATCCAGTTTATCGGGATCGGTGCCTTCATAAGAGATGGTGGGCATTAGCCCGTGGCATTTAGAAGCTCGGTCACCGGGAGTTTGATCATCGACATGTTTGCCGGTGAGGCAATAAGGGCAGTGGTTGCGGCTGGTAGTTTTGGCTGGCGGTATATTTTGACCGCATTGCTCACAGGTGAACGGGTCGTTACGGGCGATGAAATTTTTACGCATAAGATCAAATGGCAAAATCTAAATATCCCGGCTGTGGCCGTCGGCCGTACGCGGCACTAGGCTGTGGCCGTCGGCCGTACGCGGCACTAGGCTGTAGCCGTCGCAAATCAAGTCCAAAATTTCCCGCCGCTGGCGAGACCCCGCCTGATGGCGGCGGCAAATGACTAAATTTGGCATTTGGACTGAAAAATAGATGTGGTTGTGGCGGCTACTGGCCGCGGTAGCCGATTAGCCCCATTTCCCGGGCGCGTTTGATTTCACGGGTGATGTGCCGCTGGACTTTGGCGGACAGGCCGGTTTTACGGCGGGGCAGAATTTTGTTTTGACTGCTGATGAAGCGGCGCAATACATCGGTGTCCCTAAAAGTGACATCTTTGATGAGCTGGTAGGGGACATATTCGGTTATTCGGCGGCGGCTTTTAACAGGAGGCATATAATTAATTTCTAATTTCTAATTTTCAATTTCTAATGATTGGTTAAAATGGGATGTCTTCAATGCGTATTTCTTCGTCAGTGACGGCGGCCGGGGGAGTGCCTGGCGCCTGGTCTGGAGTGACAGCCGGGACGGGAACAGCGGGAGCCGGAGCGGAAGCTTGACTGGCGGCGGGAGCCAGGGCGGCCGCGGATGGGGGGGCGTCGCTTTTACTGCCCAGCATAATCATCTGATCAGCCACAATTTCCGTACGATAATTTTTCTTACCATCCTGGCCTTCCCAGGATCGGGTCTGCAGATATCCTTCAATATATATCTGGCGGCCTTTGGCCAGGTATTGGGTGCAGATTTCCGCTAATTTGCGCCAGGCCACGATGTTATGAAATTCGACGCGGTCCTGCTGGTTGCCTTGCTGGTCTTTCCAGCTTCTGTTGGTGGCGATAGAGAAGGAGCAGACAGTGGTGCCCTGGGGAGTGGTGCGGCCTTCGGGGTCGTGGGTGAGCCGACCGATTAACATGACTTTGTTTAGATCCATAGACTTTGACGTTAAGGGCAAAGGGTAAAAGGTAAAGGGCAAAAATTAGGTGTTGCCGGCGGCGACGATATTATATGTTGTTGTTTTATAGCTTGCATCTATTTGACTTCTTCGTCCAGGGCTTCTTCGATGCCGGCTTCTACTTCTTTCATAGTGACTTCTTTTTTGGGTTGATCTGGTTTAGCGGTCTTAGGGGTTTGGGTTTTGGGAGCGGGGTTGAGAATGTTTAATAATTCCGGGGATATTTCCTCGCGGCGATCGGTTTGAAGGATAGAAACGCGCATTATATTTTCGTGTTTGGTAAGGGCGGCGCGGAGATTTCTAATTTTTTTGGGATCGACTTGAGCCTGCAGAACCCGCACCCAGGCAACTTTTTGGTCGTGAATAGGGTAGTGGAGACGGCGGCGGCTGCCGGGGGAATCAGTGGGAGAGCTGAAAGAAATTTCACCGCTGGATTTGGCGATAATTTTGTCGATGTTTTCATCAAGCTGATTTTTGGCTGATTCGTCAAGCCTAGGATTAGCCAGATAAGTAATCTCGTATTCGTTCATATGGTGGGTGTATGGTAGGGCATTTAGGTATTTATTGCAAGAAAAAAGCCCGGGAGAAATTGGAAAAAAACGGGCTTAGGCAACTTCAATTGAATCGATTATTCGTATATGGTGTGAGTGGCTTTCCCGCATGGCAATTTGCTGGGCTAGCTGCTTTTGATGCCAGCTAATTACCCGGCCTGACAGCTTGATGGTTCGCTGTTCGCTATCGGCGGTGGCGGTAACATTTTGGGCAATATGCCAGCGGTGGTGGGCTTTGATTTTACGATTGATTGATTCGGCAATTTCCAGCATTGAAGTCTCCGGATCTGGTGGTGAAATGGGGTAAAGAACTAGATGAACAAAACTACTTAATCCAGGCAGTTTTGTCAATCTTATATTTGCACAAGGTGATGAGGCTGTTGAATGTACCATTAGGAAACTTCAATCTGGTTTCTAATGGACATTGAACAAGGGGCGAAACGAAGAGCGCAGTCCTGGGAGATTTTTTTGTAATAATAACTGGCGGCCTGGCCGGTTAGCGTTAGAGTGTTGTTTTCGCTTGTTACAGTAAGATCTTTAATACAAAATTGGGTTGCTTCTCGAATTCTTTGGCTGATTGGCTTGTTTATATCACCAAGGGGATTAATTGATACCATGACAGTTCTCCTGGAAATTAGGGAAAGGAAAAGGAACAAAGCTGTGAGTAATATGAGCGACAGAAGTATAGTTGTCAAGCGGCAAGTAATCGTAATTGCTCATCAGTTAGGGTGTCCCCTCTCCCCGGGCCGGGGAGAGGGCCAGGGTGAGGGGGTGGGATAACGGCTCTCAACCAGTGAGCGATTATGGTTTAAACGCTGAATTTGAATAACATTACGTCTCCGTCTTGAACCACATATTCTTTGCCTTCATCCCGGACCTGGCCGCGGGCTCGGGCGGCGGCGTATGATCCGGCGGCGGTGAGGTCAATATAGGAGACAGTTTCGGCGCGAATAAAGCCTCTTTCCATATCAGTATGAATTTGGCCGGCGGCCTGGGGGGCCAGGCTGTTTTTCGGGATAGTCCAGGCCCGGGATTCGGTGGGGCCGGTGGTGAGAAAAGTTATCAGGTTCAGGAGTTGATAGCTGGCCTTAATCAGGCGGTCTAGTCCGGTTTGATCGAGATTATATTCTTTAAGAAATACCAGTCTTTCTTCATCGGTAAGTTCAGTCAGCTCCTGCTCGATTTTGATGCTTAAAGGAAGGGCCAGGCCATTGTGACTGGCGGCGAATTTGGTGAGCGGGGCGATAATCTGGTTGGTCTTAGCAATTTGGTTTTCGCCTAGATTGGCGATGTAGAGAACGGGCTTGAGGGTGAGGAGAGGCAAGTTTTTGATTAAAGCAAATTCTTTCGCGGTGAGGTTTAAATCACGGGCCTGGCCGCCATCAGATAAGTGGGATTGCAGTTTGATTAATATGGGTAGTTTGACTTTAGCTTCTTTGTCCTGGCTTTTGGCTAAATCGGAAGTGTGACTAACAATTTTTTCTATAGAGGCGAGATCGGATAAGGCCAATTCGGTTTCAATAGTGGTGACATCATTTAATGGGTCTATCTGGTTATGGACGTGTTGAATGTCATCATCCTCAAAGAATCTGACGACGTGGGCGATTGCATCAACTTCCCTGATATGGGATAGGAATTGATTGCCCAAGCCTTCTCCCTGGTGGGCATTTTTAACAAGTCCAGCGATATCGACGAATTCGATAGTGGTGGGGGTGATCTTAACTGATTTGGAGAGGGCAGCTAGTTTTTCCAAACGTTCATCGGGGACGGTGACAATACCTAGATTAGGATCAATGGTGGTAAAAGGAAAATTAGCACTCTCGGCGGATTGCTTGGTGAGAGCGTTAAACAAGGTAGATTTTCCGACGTTGGGCAGACCAACGATGCCGACTTGAAGACTCATGAGGCGAGAGTAGCGGGAAATGATGAGATGGTCAAAACCTGGGGAGGATATACAGGCGAATTGTGTCGAAGTGCTTGTTTCTTATTTCCAGATGGTTTTTAGCTGTTAATTTAAAGCTAAGTCACCACCGCAAAATAACTTAACCATCTCTCGCCCACTATGCATCTTTCGACTTCGCTCAAGATAAACCAATCTACAACTTTTCTTCAATTAAGAAACACTCACCCTTCGACTTTGCTCAGGATAAACTGTAGTTATACTACAGCTCATATTTCTCGAACTGTGCGCAGTACTAGCGGTGAGGCGCGTCGCATCAGAAAAGCTGTATCTTGGCACATATTGAACGAGATATGGCCAAGTTATTTTTGGATGGCGCCTAAGTAACCGAGAGGAGAGGTAAGGTAGATAATATTGAATGGCGAGGTCTTATTAGTGCCATTCAAACATCGGGTGTTTGATTTTTTTCGGGTGTTTGATTTTTTATGCGCTTAATCAATGGTAGTGCCCTACTTTTTCCGTACCGGTTTCGATCAATTCGTCCTAAGTTTTCCTAACTTTCAAACCGGTAAATTCAACCTGATTTTAATG
>QIFI01000051.1 GCA_003229735.1 Candidatus Anderseniibacteriota bacterium
GGTCGAGGAATTTGGAATATCAAGATCTGGATCGTTCTGGCCATTCTATTTTTTCTACTGGCCTTTCTTGACACCAAAGAGCCTAGAAGCTCTTTATGGTTTTTAGAACCATTTTTGTATGGTCTGCTGATATTTGGCCTATGGGCCAACTCAAAATTTAATCTTAGAAAATTAATTCACATTCCCCGCCGCTTCGCGCCCCTGGCCTACATCATTCTGGCCTGGAGTTTTGGCATGATCTATGAACTGGCTTTAACGGTAAATGGCACCGGCGTAGGCGGCATGCATCAAAACACTCTTGCCTCTTTTATATTGGCCCAAGGAATCTATATTCCCCTGGTTATTGTCTCATTCCTGGTCATTAGATATTTGCGATTATCATACAAAGAAACTTTCTTTCTTGCCGGCGGGGTAAGTATTGTTGAAGGATTAATTTTTAGAAACTTTCTTTTAGCCACCATCCTATCACCACTTTTCTGGCTTTCCCCGCTCGTCCTGGCCTATTACACTGTAGTTTACGGTGGTGTTATCGCCTTACCCCTGCTGTTTATAAATGAAGAATTACTATGGCCGCCAAATACTAAACCAAAAACCAGATCAATATTATCATTGTGGGTATGGGGATTTATTATCGAGTTTATAATTCTATTATTTTGGGGATTATTATATGGCCCCTTCGCCGAATCATTATTTAATCTGCCCCCCAATATTCTTTGACGTAATTCAGGTATTTTTCTTCTCAATTTTTGGATGGTGGCTTAACTTCACATCACATCCGGCTTTGAAATTCCCAGCAAATCCAGCACCTTCCCCAACACCGCCCGGGCCGCCAACACCAACTGCAAACGGCTCATCACCACTTTTTCATCATCCGCGTCCAGCACCCTGACGTGGCGATAAAACACGTGCACCGCCTTGGCCACATCCTGCCCAAAATAGGCCAGTCCCTGAACCTCATAAGTTTTAGTGATGTCAGCTATCTCTTCCGGAAATCTATATAACTGCTTAATTAAATCAAGCTCCGTGGTCTGCGTCAGTCGGGGATTATCAGACAAATCCACTTTCATCCCCACCTCATCAATCACTCCCCGCTGTTTAGCCTGCCGCAAAATAGATTGCAGGCGCACATACGCGTACTGCACGTAATAAACCGGATTTCGCTCGCTCCGCTCCCTGGCCAAATCAATATCTAAATCCATATGCGAAGACAAAGCCTGCTTCACCATGAAAAACCGCGCCGCGTCATACCCTATTTCTCCCAAAAGTTCAGTCGGGGAGTATAGCTTACCGGCCCGCTTGGACATTTTTATCTTCTCCCCGCCGCGAATCACTCCCATCCACTGCGCCAGCATAAACTCCAGCCGCTCCACCGGCTGATCCAGCTTCCCCATGGCCAGCTTAATTCTATCCCCGTGTGTTTTATGATCCGCCCCCACGTAAGTCAGAATCTTGTCATATTCCCGCGCGAACTTGTTCAAATGATTAGCTATATCCGGCACCAGATATGTATATTCATCATCCCCTTTTACCAACACCGGATCTTCCACTTCCGGATCATCCAATTTTAAATATTGAGCCCCCTCCTTGGCATACACCAGATCCTTTGCCTTCAGTTTCCCCATAGCCTGATCCACCACCCCCGCCTCCCGCAATTTGCGCTCGCTGGTCCACACATCAAACTTGATCTTCAATTCCTTTTCCACCATCCGCTTAATGCCCATCAACAAAAATTCCGCCGCCAGCCGGCCCATCTCTTCCACCTTCCCGGCATCCTCCAGGTCATCCAACTTCACCTCTTCCCCTCGATTCTCCCGCCGCTTCTCAACCACCCGCGCTGACACATCCTTTATGTAATCCCCTTGATATAAATCCTCCCCGAATTCCACTTTGGCTCCAGCCTCCTCCAGCGCCCGTCTCATTACCGATTCGCCCAGCCGCTTTATCTGTCCTCCATAATCATTTATATAATATTCCCGTGTCACTCCATACCCGGCGCACTCCAGCACCCGCCCTAAAGTGTCTGCTGAAAAAGCTGTCCTCACATTCCCTAAAGTTAAAGGTCCGGTCGGATTAGCCGAAATGAATTCTAAATTGACCTGCCGGCTGTCTTCCTCCGGTAATACCTGGCAAATGTCCCCATCCAGCACATTGTCCAGCCGGGCCGTCAGCCATCCCACATTCAACCACACATTTAAAAAACCCGGCTTAGCCGCCGTAATCCGCCCAATATATTCCCGCTTCGGCATATGCCCGGCCACCACTTTAACTATATCCACCGGCGGCTTCCCCGCCTCTTTAGCCCAGGCCAAAGCCACTGCCGACGAGTAATCACCATGACCTTCCCCCGCCGACCTGGTAACGACCACCTCCTCTAAATCTCCCGCCGATAAATCTCCCGCCGCGATAGCCGCCCTAATCCCCTCTTTAATATCCTTAGCTAATGTCTCTTTTATATTCAACATCCAACTTTATTCTACCAAGCTCCGTCACATATGCGTAGCCCCCCATTCTATCCCTCCAGCATATTAGCGTCATTCGCATGCGATTCGCATATTAACATCGCCTATATAAAAAACCCGCTCGCAAGTTGCCAACGGGTTCACATTTTCACTGACTGAAATCACTTTTTTTCAGTCAGCCATTCAAGGGCTTCGGTCACCGACATTTCACTGTCAGTTGATACCGACTCCTCGGATCCTCTCACAATTCTATTCATCTCTAAAGGCGACCCTGCCTCCTCGACTCTCTGACCAGATTTTCGTTTTTCATCACGGTCAAAGTAATTGTTCCGCTTCTTTTCATCCACCCGGCAATCACTCAAAAATTCCTTGGCCGCCTCAACCACCACATCGTGATCAAGCCTCGTCCCGGGTTGATTCACATGAGATAAAGATCCCCGTAATATCGCGGATGCCTCCACCTGATAACACCATCCGGCCACCATGCCATCTGCCCCTAAATCACTGCCAGCTTCTTCGTCCACATTACATTCAATCTCCATTTCCCGCAGTTTGGCCGCCAATCCTGACAAATTTCTCAATCCCTTGGCAAAATTAGTTGAGATGTAAACATGATCCAGGTTTGGATCCCTAATTATCACCATATCCACTCTAAATCCAGGTCGTGACCTGGCCGCCCTGGCTACCTGTGGATTCCCGACAGCCTCAACAGCATAAAGCAGAAGGTTATCCCCCAACCTCTCATTCCAGATCTCACATTTCTCCCCCGTCTCGTGAATCAATACCAAGGCTTCCTGAAATTGACGCTGGGCTGGAATAAAGCCCCGGTACAACAACTTTTCCACTATCTCAAACACTTCTCCAGAAGTACCATCAAAATAGTTAAAGTCTTTCAATAAAGATGCCAGATGCCATGTTTCTCCCACCGGATGACGATCAGCCGCAAAAACCTTTTTGGCCAAGTGATCAAACACCAGGTCGTCTCTCAAACCTAGATGCTTCAGCGCCAGAGTCAAAGCACAATCGTTGGGATAATCTACAGGAGGATGATCATCGAACATGTGACCCCCCACGCCAATAAACAGATGCCCCGACTCCAGCCATTCTTGCTCCGTCCTCAAATCGTGAACCGCTGGATCATATTCCACAAACCTGGCTTGATCAATTCCGGGAAAAAATTCCAATCCTTCATGTCTCAACACGACAATCGCCGCCGCCTCATCCAAATGCGGTCGGGCGTGACCCACAACTGTATTAATTGTGTAAACTTTTCGCTTCTCACCTAGAACATTCCTGGCGCTTTGCAGACTCATCTCAACACCTCATTTTTAAAAAGGCCACCAAAAAAACAGCAATTTTGCCAACCGCTTAAATTGACAAACAACATCATCGGCACACCAGGCACCGAAACAGGATTATAATGTATATATAACTACTTGTCAATAATAACCAAAAAAGGCCCTATAAACCAACTATTCTTTATTGTCTTTCTGTTTCGCCGTCACCTGCTGAACCCCGTTCATCCGATCAGACAACATCCGCTGATACTTATAAATATATCGTCTTAACATATGCAATGGCTTCTCGCCTGGCAATATATTCTGCATTAGAGTACCGTAATAATATGGATGATAAGACCACCAATCACAAACTAACCGTCCTCCTGGTCGAAGACGACAATTTCATCACTACCTTCATGGTCGACAAACTAACCGAGCACTATCACCCTATCGTTGCCGCCACCACCTCGGCCGCCGAAGCCGCTCTTAAAAAACACCACATAGATCTAATCGCTCTGGATATTCTTCTCCCCGAAGAAAATGGCTTTGCATTATTAGAAAGATTGCGCTCGGAAGACAGCCCCTACAAAGACATCCCAGTCATCATTCTCACCAACTTCGACAACCAGGAAGATATTGATAAAGCTCACCAGCTCGGTGTCACCGAGTATCTAGTTAAATCAGAATTCACTCCCCAGGAGATTGTTAAAAAAATTGATGCCCTCCTCAAGCGGTCCTGACTGGTAAACTAAAATAGAAAGTCGTCCCTTTGCCTTCCCGGCTGTCAAACCACATCTCACCTCCATGTTGCTCCACCACCCGCTTTGACAAATAAAGGCCCAGGCCGCTCCCGCTGGTATGGACTAACTGCGCGTTAGACGATCTATAAAACTTGGTAAACACCCGCTTCGCCTGATCTTTAGGAATACCGATGCCGGTGTCTTTGATCGACACCACTACACGCTTCTGCTCCTTCTTGAAGTCGACCGTCACTACTCCCCCCTCCGGAGTATATTTAAGCGCGTTATCAATCAAATTATCCAACACTATTCGTAATCTCTGCTCATCAATTTTCATCAGTGGTATTGATTCCGCCGGCGGCAATTTCTTTAGCCTTAATTTAACTCCCCGCCCTTGCGCCAAAGTTCTGAATCTCTCGATAGCTTCTCTAATCAGCGGCATTAAAGACTGCTCGTTCAAGCTTAATGCCACCTTGCCTTCCTCCATCCTTGCCACATTAAGCAAATTGTTTATTAAATCCAGCATATAAGCTGTCGCGCCAAAAGCCTCCTTAACCATTTTTCTTTGCCGCGCGTCAATCTTGCCCTTATCTTTCTCCTCCACCAGCACGTGCAAAGCCCACTTAATGCCGGTCAACGGGGTTCTAAGTTGATGCGCCGCTATCGACACAAATTCCGACTTTATTTCGTCCAGTTTCTTCAAATGTCTAACCGCTTCCTCTAACTTGTCTTTCATCTGCCCCAACTCCACATTCTGCAATTTTAGTCTTTTCTCCCGCCTCTGAATCTGCCCTACCTTCTCCTCCAGGGACGCGCTCATTACATTAAAATGCCTGGCCAGCCGGCCCACTTCATCATTGGAATCAACCTTAACCCGCCTGGTTAAATCTCCCGCCGCGATAGCCTTGGCCCCCGCCAGCACCCTATTAATCGAATCAGACAACTCATTAGTCATGGCCATAGAAACCAACAATGTTAACGCCACTAACCCCAATACCATAACCACAAACGATACTTCCAGGAGACGTAATAATTTATTACTGTTGCTAATCGTCTTTGCTACCTCCTGGCGTTCGCTTGTTTCTACTCTGTTCAACAACAGCCCGGCTTGAGCCTGCTGTTCCTCGTAATTAACATCAAACAATTCCTGGGCTCTCTCTATATTTCCCTCCTTGGCTCGAGATATTATCAATAACTCCACTCCCGTTAACTGCCTGATCACCGCCTCATATTCCTCCAGCATCCTTCCGTCATTTTCATTGGTAATAACCTCATGAAAATCCTCCAAAATATCATCTATTCTCAATGACGCGTCATCATGCACTTTTTCCCACTTATCATCACCCGTTAATATATACGTTTGAGTAGCTGACCTAAGTAAACCAGTATCCGATTCTAAATCTGAAAATTGACGCAAGGTGTCAAATTTATACTCCAGCTCCACTAGTGAATTCTGCAGCCAGCTTAAAGCTACAAACAAATACACCCCAAATACCACCAGCACCACCAGCACCACCCCAAACCCGGCCCATAATTTCCGGCGAATGCTCCAATCCTTTACCAGCCGCCACCTAAACACCTGCATTCCACCACTTACCTTTCAATAATCTCGTTTTCTACTAATCCTAATAACTCCTCGATCCCTGAATAGGCCGCCTCCGGATTCGGCACAAATGGGGTAAATTTTTTCGTCTTTTTAAACTTCTTCAATAACGCTCGCCCTTCTTCAGTCTTATCCAGATTAATCAAATCCTTTATCGCGTGCTCCTTCACTCGGCTATCCAGATGCCCTCCCGCCGTCACCACATGCCGATACACATACGGAGTAGTCAACAAATAAGTATAATTCTTCACCTGCTCACCCAGCTCACCCAAAGTTTCCACTGTCTCATTCTCATTCGTAGCCGCCGCCACCACTGTTCCGTCTACTACACTCTTAACTAATTCCAAATCATCCATTACAAAATAATATCCAATTTCATCCAGCCCTACCGTTGCTTCCGGACCGGCCACTTCTGTCAACTTAAACCCGAGTTCTAATAAAGACGCTTTAGGCAAAAAATATCCTGAAGTCGATTCCGGATGATCAAAAGCTATGACTCTGCCTCGTAAATCATTCAGATCCTTCACTCCGCTGGTTTTTTTCACAAACAGCACTGTCCGATATTTTTCCACCCCTTTCTTCCATCTATTTACCAGTGGTTCTGATTCTGCCAGTTGGTCCACCGCGTACGTGGGAAATGGACTATCAATATACAAATCCACTCGCCCCCGTCTCATTAACTTGGCCATCTCCGCCGCGGATTTTACCACCACCACTTCCCCGCCCTGATATCCAAATTCCGCCAGCTCACTCGCCAGATAATCAGCCAAGGGCTGATATTCCTTAATATCATCCTCTGAATCCACGCTCACCGACCCAATCACGAAAGTCGCCCGTGCCCCCCCGCCATCTGAATTTATATCCAAGTCCGCGTATTGCCACCACCACAGCCCACCCAACACCACTGCCGCTAATATCAATCCGGCCGCCAACCCCCCCAATGTTTTACCCGTCCCTACCATGCCATTCATATTACACCTGTTTTGATGCTTACCGCCAGCAATAGTTATGCACCTCAATAAATTAGAATTGTATTAGTAGCCTCTCACTGGTTAGAGTGAGGGGTGTTGCCGTCACGCCATTGGTCATTGAAAATTGGTCATTTTCATAATTCGCTCCCTCGACCTGTGGGCGATTTCCTGTATTAACCCTAATCAACCATGAATATCAACCTCAAAAACATTTCTGCCATCCTCATCATCCTGGGATCGCTCACCGCCTCCCTGCTGATTATTCTAGCTCCATCCCTGTCAATTTGGGGGCAAAAACACCTGCCCCACGAATCGGAAAAAACCTTGCCCCTACCTTCCGGTCAACAAATCGAGCAAACTTTTATTTGGGAATATGACACCCTAGACACCGCCGTATTTCTACTGGATACCACTCGCCCTTTGCCCAAAACCGGCCGCCTCGAATTAGCCATCGACACTCCACGCACCACTCAAAGCACCTTTCTTAACGTCCAAGATATTCCCCCCAGCGGTACCGCTGTCTTCAATTTCGACCCTCCTTTATCTGCTTCAGCTGGCGACCCGGGAGTCCTGCGCATAAAACTGCCAGACAATACCGCCCGCGTCTGGTTTAAATACCAAATCGATGCCTCTATCTACTCTCAAGGCAAGCTCATCTATTACCCCAACCAGCGTCAAAAAGGCGATTTGGCCTTTCATCTCCGCTACCAGCGCCCGGCCTTAAACAACTGGCCCCTGCAAATTGCCTATGCGGTGACCGTCCTCATGGCCGGATCAATTATTACTTGGACTATTTTCAAACTGGATACAGCCGCCCATATACAACGTCATCGCCAGGCTCGCGCGATCCCCCGCGGACATCCCCAAATGAAATACGTCACCGCCATATTAATAGGATTGCTCATCACTCTCTTCTACGCCGCCATTCTGATTCGCCCCGGCCTCTGGCCCGGCCCCACCGACTTCACCAAAGAAGTCAGCTATGTAAAATCCTCCAGTCAGGCCTTAAAATCATTCACCTGGCCCCTCTGGTCTCACTACACCTGCGGCGGCATGGGCCTGCTGGGCAATCCCGAAAGCACCGCTTTCAGCTTAAGCACTCTCCTGGCCCTATTCTCCACCCCCGAACTTGCCCTCTGGCTGACTCTGGTCATTGAAGCCGGCCTCGGTGCCGCCGGCGTCTATCTCCTATCCCGCCAGCTCAAAATCAGCCCCTCCGGCAGTTTAGTAGCGTCCCTGACTTCCGCCCTGTCCGCCGCTTACGCCTATAAAATTATTGAAGGCTTTGCCATGCTGGGCGGCATTGTCGCTTTTACTCCCTGGATATTTCTCTTTTATTTCAAAGGAAAACAATCAAACAATAATCTCTGGTATCTGTTTAGCGGCCTCGGCCTGGCCGCCATATTTTGGCGCGGTGATGTTCATGTAATTCTCGGGGTCATCGCCATTCTCGCCGCCTGGACCATTATCGCTTCCATCAAAACCAACTCCTACCAGCCTTTTCTCCCTCTGATTATCATTGGCGCCGTAACTTTCCTCGGCAGCAGCCTTAAAATCCTGCCTTATCTCGAACAACCGGACCTGATCAATAAAAATGTCGCCCCCCACAGTATCCAGGTCACCGCTAATAAACTTTGGGACGATATTTTTCTCAAACTTCAGCCTCGGGAAACCAAGCTCCCAATTCAACGCGGTCTGCCCGAAAATTTCGGCTACGCCGGAGCTTACCTGGGCATTTTTCCCCTGCTCCTGGCCCTGCTGGGAATTACCGCTAAACACCGCTGCCGCTGGCATCTTCTCCTGGCCTTGATAATAATCCTGGCCATCGCCGAGGGTAGTCTGTATGAATATGTTCTTCGCCGCGCCCCCCCTCTGGACGCCCTGCTTCGCATGCCCACCCGTTTTCTTCTCCTGGCCACCCTCCTAATCAGTATCTTCGCCGGCCTGGGCACAGATAAACTACTCAAATTAAGCCGGAAAATCCTCTCAAAAACGACAACTCACACTCTCGCCGCCATCATCATCTTACTCATCGTTGCCGATCTGGGTTTTAACACCTATTCCCTTCTCAATCGCTACGCCGGTGATCGCGTCTCCAC
>QIFI01000115.1 GCA_003229735.1 Candidatus Anderseniibacteriota bacterium
GTAAACATGGATTCAATTACCCAAAACATGTTATAAAACATAGCTATGAAAAAAAATCCCACATTACTAGTTACCAGTTACCAGTTACTAGTTACTGATTACTGATTACTAGTTACTGATTACTAATCATATGCCCTCCCGCGACCGCATCACAATTACTATCCGCAAAGATCTGCTCCGATCTCTGGATAGAACCATCGATAAACAACGTGTCCGCAATCGCTCTCATGCCATAGAAGTAGCCCTTAGCCGTATCCTCGATTCAGAAGCCAAGCAAGCCGTCATCCTGGCCAGCGGTGCCGGAGTCAAAATGCGCCCCTTTACTTATGAAATACCCAAGCCGCTCATTCCAGTAAACGGCCAACCCCTTCTTGAATACGGCCTGGCCATTCTCCGCGATCATGGCATTAAAGATATCGTTATCACCGTCAGCCACCTGGCCGATAAAATCACTGATAATTTCGGCGACGGTAAAAAAATGGGCCTCAATATCACCTACGTTCATGAGAAAAAAAGATCCGGCACCGGCGGCGCCCTGCGGGCCTGTAAAAAACATCTCGATCCTGCTCCATTTATCATGCTCTACAGCGACATCTTGTTTAATCTGGACTTAACAGAATTTCTTGATCTTCATCAGCAAAATAAATCCGCTCTAGGTACTCTAGCCTTGACATCAGTAGCCGACCCTTCAGCTTATGGGGCCGTCAAACTTAGAGGTTCAAAAATTGTTGAATTCTCCGAAAAACCCCTGGTGGATAATGACGTATCGCACCTGGTATTTGCCGGTTGCGCCGCTTTCAATCACTCTATCTTCTCCCGCCTGTCCAAATCTAAAAGCCATCTATCCCTGGAAAAAGATATTTTTCCTAAGCTGATCCGCCAAGGCTGTCTCTATGGTTATCCTTTTGAAGGCCGCTGGTTTGATGTTTCCACTCCCGAAATTTATGCCCAGGTCCTGAAAAAATGGAAGTAATATCCGTTTATTCAATAAACTAGCCGCCAAGCTTATTCAATAAAGCTCTATATTCTTTCTCCTCCACTCCCACCTTCCCCAACGCCCTATCCATCTCTTTATATCTCCCCGGCCCGTGCCAATCCGATCCTCCGGTCACTAGCAGCTGATCTTTTTTCGCCAGAGCCAACAATTTCTTCACCATCGCTGAATCATGGTACGTATGATACGCTTCCAGGCCATCGATTCCGGCCGCTAATGCTTCATGCCATACCCTCATAAAAGTTTTTTGTCCCTGGTCTCTCCACCCCACTCCCGGATGCGCAAACACCGCTGCTCCCCTGGCTTTATGTATTAAATCAACCGCCCCCTTTATTGATAAAGCCCAATCTCCATAAGGCACATGGCAAGCTCCGCCATCCACCGTCAATGCCCTGGCCTCCGCGATTGACAACCCATATTCTTCCGTCAACGCCCGGCCCAAATCATAAGACATCACGATCGGATCCTTAATATTCCCCTTCTTTCGCTTCAAAGATTCCACCGAAATTCTATCATACCCCTGCTCCTGACATAGCTCCACCATTTTGCTGATCCGATCCATATACCCCTGTCTGGTTTTTTTAAGCCCCCCGATCATCACTTCATGATCAAAATCCAAACTGTAACCCAAAATGTGCGCGTCAATGCCGGCAAATCTAGCCGATATTTCAATCCCCTGCACGAATTCTATTTTAACTTTCCTGGCGGCGCTGCCCCCTTCTTCCACCCCCCACAGTCCATTATGATCAGCCAGCCCTATTCCCCCTGCCCCTATATCCGCCAATGCCCGCACTACCTCCGCCGGCGATAAATCCCCATCCGAATAATATGAATGTACATGTAGATCATAGATTCCTTTCCTCGCACTTACCATCTGCTTATTATATTAAATAATTAGCCATTACCACACCGGACTTGAGTCATTTGGATTTTGAGCTTGATTTGGATTTCGGATTTTGTTATTTGAGCTTTATATAATAAAGCCCCTCAATCGCGTAGAACTATAACGTTCGGGTTCAAACGACTCCAATCGCACTACCTGCGCTCTCTTCTTTCCTCTTTTGTTAAGCTCTTCCCTCACCTTTTTATCATCCGGCAATTGATCAAAGCCCAAAGCTAAAATATCAAAATCCAGCTCCTCCAACAATCGATATGAATCTTCATTCGGCCATTCATCTCCCAATAATGCCTCATCCACATATTCATTCTGCTCCACTTCTTGTCGTCTCATTATTTCATTCAACTGCGGCTCCCTATTTTTTACTTGCCTGATTCCACTATCCCTGGTCACCACCACTGCCAACTCGTCCCCTAATTCACTAGCCTGCTTAAACAAATCAATATGCCCCTGATGAAGCGGGTCAAACGCTCCGAATACTAAAACCTTGCTATGCATGGCAATTATATTTCTATGTCTTCACCTGATGGGATATTGAAAAACGACTGCCAGGCTTGAAAACTCGGCCTCTCTCTAGTCATTCTATTATTCCGCTGACTATTAATCGATCTAAGCAGCTTCACATTTAATTGCGGATTATCTTCCAATACACCGGCCGGCAACGACGCCTCTTGCTTCAATGGCATCCAGGCATTTACATATCCCTGCCATACAGCCAGCCCCAGGATGAATATAAATAACAGCCACCTGGCCAACCTTCGAGACAACCATACCACCAGTCGCGAACCGCCTCTCTCTACCTCTCTTAACCCTCCAGCTAAATTAAAATGCTTTTTAATCATGATTAACCTCTCTGTAAATAAAATAATATATCTACATCCGCGGAAAACGTACCCGGATCGAGCGCCCCGGACATGGGAGTAATTTTAAACGACTTAATCCTGGTCAATTCCGGTAAATACTCCACCCCGTCAATATACTGCATTATCTCAATTACTGGTCCCCTCACCGTCACCCTGACTAATAACGGAAATACCCCTCGGGCCGCCAGCGCCTGCTCGTCTTTTTCTTCTTTATCGCCCGCTGGTTCAGCTTCATCAAATTGCTCGGTGATATCAGAAATTTGCACCGCTAAATCCCCCTGGCCGGCTAACGCTTCCAGCCGATCAATCAGCTGTAGTGTATCTCGCTCTTTCGGCACCACTGCCGACAACTGCTCCAATAAAATTTTATGTCTGGCATAATTATCAGTCAGAATCGCCGCTCGGCTTTTCGCTTCATTCACCTGCTGGTCCCGCGACCGGGTCTCACGATAAGCCAATGTTTGATCATATACGAATCGCCACAACCAAACTTGCCCAATTATTAAGACCAATACCACTACCAGCAATAGCACCAGCTTCCGAGCTCTTTCAGCTAAAGGTGTTATTGGTTTCCTGGCCATAGTCTGCTAATTATTATTTATTATCACTTTCTTCACCGCTATTCGAAACCTGAATTTCGCGTTATTCCGCTCCAGCAAATTAGATCTGGGCGCCTCCACATCTTCCGCCCACTCCAACTGTCTCAACCTTTCTTCAAACACTACCAGCATGGTTCTCGTCACCGCCGTTCCCCTGATTTCCAATATCTGCCGCCCGCCGTCAGTTATCGACTGTACATCATACAAGGTAATGCCCACCGGCAGATTATTCATTAAATTCATCAAAACCTCCGACCATAAAATCCGCTCTTCACCTAAAGTATTTATGGCCGCCAGTAATTTATTCTCGTCCTCAATTTTTCCCCGCGCCTCTCGATACTCTCTTATCTCCCCGATCAACTTATCGGAATCTGTCGCATCTGACCATCCCATCCACCACATTAAACTCATTAACCCTAATCCTATAACCGTCATCATTACTAATCCATACATCACTGTACTCACAATCCGCGTTACCGCCACCATCAGTAAATTTCTCTGCAGTGCTTGACTGCGGCCCGCGGGTAATAGATTAATTCGTCGCCTGGCCATATTTAGATACTTATTCACGCGGCCGCAATGCCAAACCGATAGCCGTTGTAAAATGCATAGCGTCACCCGTGGTCAATGATAATTTATTTTTATGTACATTAGTCCAGGGATTCCCCATCTGCACCGGCACGTCCACAAACACTTGAGAAAACACCGATGTAATCCCTTCCAGATTCGCACTCCCGCCAGTCAACAATATTACTTTCATTTCCTGGCCGGCCGCCAGCTGAATTAACATATCTCTTGTCGCCAGCTCAATCTTTTTCACCAGATTTAAAGCCCCTGCCTGCAGTGATTTAGCCACTCCCGGATCCCCCGCTTTGTCCTTATCCCCAATATTCTCCTTTAATTTTATCGCCTGCTCAACCGTCACTCCTAAATCTGATGCCAATTGCTTAGTCAAATCATCCCCTCCCACCGCGATACTGGTCGTAAACTGCATAGCTCCCTGATCATACAACAAAGCATTCGAAGAAGTCGCTCCTAAATCAATCACCAATACTCCGCGAATCCCCTGGGCTTCCCGCGCGTCCATTGGCAAAAGACACCTCATCACCGCCTGCGCCTCCAATTCCAAAGCTACTACACTCAAATCAAAATCATCTATCACTCCCAGCAGAGGGTCCACCACGTTACGCTGGGCCATTCCCACCAGCACTTCTCGAGTCGTTCGCTTACTCCTTATTTCCTCCCAATCCATATACACCCGCTCCAGATCAAACGGAATATGCTTACGCACCGCCCAGCGCACGGCTTCATCTGTTTCATCTTCACCCATCTTCGGCACTTCCAGCACTTTCACAAACGACTGTATTTCTGAAATCGAAGCCGTCACGTCAATCCCCTGCACCCTATGCGGAGCCGCCGCGCCCATAGCCCGCCGCAGAGATTCTCTGACCGCCGGCACATCCTTAATAATCCCCTTATGCATCACATACGCCGGCATTGAAGACCATCCTAAAGTTCTAAGCTCCGGATTCCGCTCATCCGTTACTTCCGCCACTTTAATCGACCGATCAGATATGTCTATCCCGATCATATTTCACTTGGCGGCAATAGCGAGTTAGCTTGCGGCACATACAACAATTTTCGTCGCTCGGCCTCCCGCTCTTCCAGCCAGAACTCCAAATTATCAATAGCCTGAACCTGCAATTCCTGCTCTGTCCTGGGTATTTCCACCACATCCGGCGGATCAAAATACAAAACCTGGATAAATATTGCCACGGCCGCCGCCAGCACAGCCATCGCCGCTCCCAGATTAACCCATCTTACATATTTAATAAACACCAGCACCGGAATATTTTGTATTTCCCGAATAACTCTCCTTCCCCACAACCGCAGCATGTCTTGATTTATGCTTATCGATTTTATGTCTTTCTTGCTAAACATGCTAATTCTCTTCCTTTTGATTAAAACTGCTTAATATCAAATCAAACGACATAACTATCTTCGGTATCTCTATTTCTATTTCTTCTTCTCCTTCCGGTAAATTAGTCACCGGACCAAGCCGACCACTGTTCACCCCTCGAAACTGCCCGGTTCCCAACTTAAAGCCAGTCACTCCCACCAGATAAGGCAAGTTTTCCACCGCGTGAAAAAACTGCAGGACATTATTGGGCGGCCCTTCTACTTTTACTTTTAGCTTAATATCCTGCAATGGACCCGCCGCGGATATCTCCTGGCCAGCCTTATCCGCTCCCATGACTTTGATAAGACTGGGCACGGTCATACTAACCTGTTGATTATTCGCTTCTCTCTCAAGCGCAGATAGTACGTCCCCAATATTATTTTGCCCGGGCACCATATCCATGATCCGCTGAATATCATGTTGCCTCTTGGCCATCTCCGCTCTAAGCGCGCCAATGCGCACCGCTCCCTTTAAACTGGATTCCAAAGTCAGGCGCTCTATCAGCACTGTCCGCCTGACCGACTGAATCTGCTGGCTCAACACTGCTATTAAACCAATTAACATCACTACCAACCCTATTTCAACAGCCCGCCAGGCCAGATAAACAGTTAATTGTTTTTTGGTAAACTTTATCATCATTCTTTCTCTAGGGGCTTCAAAGTCACCACGAATGTAAATTTAGCCACTTCTCCGGTCGCGAAATTTTGCAGCGGCGCTTCCAGACTATCCACTCCCTCCATACTCTCCAACCTAGCTTGAAATTCCTGAACTGCCTGTCGATTATTTGCCACTCCCTCAATTGTTACAACTTCTTCTCCTTCTTTTGCCAGTATGGATGTAATATTCATCCCTTCCGAAACCGCTTGAATTATTTTCTCCAGCCAGCGGCTCCAATTTCTATATCCCGCTACTCGCCCTTCAAATTCCCTAAGCAGTTGATTGGTATCTCTCGCCTTCGTGTTGATATCCACCAGGTCTCGACCCGTCGAATTATCATCCAGCACAATTCTCTGGATCGACAGCATCGCCACGAATATCAAACTAAGCGCCGCCGCCAGCAGGATCAGAAACACATACACATGCCGTAAAAATTTTCCTACTCCAAAAATCAGCGCCCGATGCGCCCGCCGTTTCTGGATCCGATACTGCAATAAATTTATTTCACTTTTCATGATTGATTATGTCTTATTGCCTTAATAAGGCATTGATCTTAAAGCCAAACCAATCGACGTCGAGAAATGCACCGATTCCTGAATCGACAGCCCTTGCTCCTTGGTTTCCCCGGCCGGCATCAGATTAACCCAGGGATTTCCCCGCTGTACATGTATATCGTTAAACAATTGCAGAAATACTTTATCCAGCCCCGGAAAATTAGATCCCCCGCCGGTCAACAGCACTTCTTTCACTCTATGATCTTTATCAATACTATTATAGTATTCCACCACTCCTTTTATCTCCGTCACTAATTCTTCTTGAGCCGGTCTAAGCAATTTCTCCACCCCTTCCGCCTTTTCCGCCGACAAAACACTATGCCTGGGCACATCCAATAATCTTCGGTCGCTGGCTGACAAATCTCCCGACATGGAATGCGCCCCATACTGCAGGCTGGCCGAAAACCGGGTCGCCCCATGATCATGCACCACTACATTAGTAGATGTTCCCCCCACATCAACCAATAACAACCCCTGATGGGATAAAAGTTCCGGAGACACCAAGGCTCTCACTATCGCCTGACTTTCCAGCTCCAAAGCCGCCAGATCAACTCCAATACTATCCAGCACTTTAACTAATGGATCGGCCACTCTTTTTTGGGCCGCTCCCACCAGCACCTCCTGATTGCCCTTGGCCACCTTATGTCCGCTTTTAATCGGCTGCCAATCTATATATACATTTTCCAGGCCAAATGGAATATCCTGCGCCACCTGCCATTGCACCGCTTCCGCTATTTCATCCTCCGACATTATCGGTATCTCAATCACTCTCATAAATGATTGAGCTTCCGGAATAGAAGCCACCACCGAATCGTTCACCGTCGGCAATAGCCGGCACTGCTCAAATACCGCCAATAACAATTCGTTTAGCGCCTGCGGCTGATCAACCATCCCCCGATCAATCACCCCATCCGGCACCGCGTGCCAGCAATGCGACAACAGCCGCCGCGGCGAGCCGTCAGATAACTGCACCATTTTCACCGACCGATCTGAAATATCAAGTCCAATCATTGCACTTCCTCCCAGGAGATAAATTCATATTGCCCGCTCACCGGAAAATATGGCGGGGGCGCGTAAAGAAAATTAGGATCATAAGACGCTTGCCCTGACTGAAAACCACTAATGACATTATTATTCCAATCAAGGTTTGCCGTATACGGTACGCCATTACTGGCAAACATACCATATCTGGTCAAACTATTCTTGAGCCGATGTGCTTGCGCGCCAGCGTTACTAGAATACTTCCGGCGAAAAAATGATCCTTTTTGGGCAATGAACGCCCCCTCCAGCACCATATCATCCGGCGCCCCCGACCAGGGAATCAAAATATTTAATTGCGCCACCGCCGCGAAAGCCCGGCTCCCGTCTCTCACTCCGCCATAGGAAATATTGCCGTTTAAAATAATATCCGCGTTAGTCGCTGAACTATCCGGAAACACCCCCGCCGCCACCGTCACCCGATCTCTAATATCACCATAAACCCACATCCGATCTTCCGTGTAAATTACTCCATTGCTGGGCACATTTCTGGTCTCAATCACTGTGGCTGACCCGACATCATGCGAAAGATACTTCCATGGCTTAAAAAGCTCCTTTGACTTAACGACCGGGCCCAAGGAATCAACCCGGGATATAGTATAAGTATTATCATCATTAAAAACTATCTGGTATCCCAATCCTAACGCTCCCAAATCACCATAATAAGTACCCAAATTAATAGCCGCGGTTTTCATCTTCAATAAATCCAGCGTCAACGCGTTATAATCTATCGGCGCCACCGGAAATTCCCACAGTGATTGAATCGTCCCGTCTCCCCACACCCCGGGCTTAGTTTCGAACGGCCAAGTGCAACCATGATACCATTGACAAAAATATGTTGCCTTGGCGCTGGTCACCTGACTGTCTGACGAACCATCCATTCTGATCCCCCCATTAACATGCATCGGCCCACTTGTCGGCCCTCCGTACCACACATCTGAATTAACAATTAAAGAATACTTGGCCAAAGAAGGCCGACCATACCGCGCCCGCAAAGTCACCTGCCGCGCCGCCTGCCCCGTCGTCTGCCCCGTCGATTCAATCATCACTATCGTACTGCCGACCACCGGCGGCGTCATGGTCAGCGTATACGACCCCAAATCCCCCGCGAACTGGTCCGTAACCGTCTTGGTTTCATTAGCAAAATTATCCGGATCATGGGCCAGCCTCCACCGGGCGTAATTCAATCCATTCTCCGCTATCTGAAACGCCAGCTCATCATTCGACTGCAGTACCGCCTCATGATAAGACCGGGTCACCAGCCCCGACAGCCCCATAAAAATCACCAGAAACATCACCACAAACACCAGGGTCATCACCAGCACCCCTCCCCGCTCAAACCTAACCCCCCCAAAGGATTTCATACCACCATCTTACCACAACTAAACCTCCCATTTCACCCCACAAATATAAATCAAGAACAGGTAACTAGTAATCGCCCACTGGTTAAGGGCGCTCTCCCTTCTCCCTATTCATAGGGAGAAGGGCGGGGGATGAGGGTTACGCGGATGTTATAAA
>QIFI01000063.1 GCA_003229735.1 Candidatus Anderseniibacteriota bacterium
TTTAGACACCGAAACTGCTTCCGATAATTCCGCCGACACCTCCTTTCTTTGACCCTTCTTTTGATCATGAGCTTTTTGTAAAAGTTTCAATCTTCCATCAATCCGTCTTTTTAACTCAGCCGGATTCAAGGACTCATACACCTGGAAAAGTTCGGCTTTTTGGGCGGGGCTGACTTGATCATTGGCCATTAAACGAGCGTAGGGAGTTTTGGCCCGGTCATACTTTTTCTTGATTTTTCCTTTCACCCTCATTTTCGACGCCAGCTTAATAACCGGCTGAAAGAAGTTTTTATACAGCCGCAGCTCGTGACGATACAGAGCTGATAAAATTCTCCTTTCCGCCTCCGTATCGTAGCGCAGGTAACCGATCTCCCGACGGATGTGGGTAGAGTTCTTTTGTTCAACAAAACAGTTGTCGTTTTTCCGGTAGGGCCGAGAGCGGGATAGAATAATCTTTTGCTCCTGCCCGTACTGGAAGATATGATAATTCATAATGTTGCTGCCGTTGTCCGGATGCATTTCCCGCCAGTTGAAGGAACAGCGTTTCTTGGCTTGATCAATGGCTGTCAGGGCCCGGCGCTGGCCCTTGCCCATAACCGCGTCCCCCTCCCACCAGCCGGAGAAAATATCAGTAATAGACAGGGAATTAACGTATTCTCCGGAGGTGGAAGATCCCCCATGTTCGACGAAATCAATCTGCACCACGCCCGGATTAGTCCGGTCCAGATCGGCGGCCGTCTTGACCGGCACCTCGCTTTTCAAGGGAAAAGCATGAGTCGGCCGGTACTTGCGTTTGGTCCGCTCCACTTCTTTCTCATGGATCAGTTTCAAGTCAATGGTGGAAGCGGTGATCTGTTTTAACTTGTGGGCTGTCTGGTCGGAGCAGACCAGCTCACCAAATTTTCTTAAGCGGTCTGTTTCTTCCCGCAGGGAAGTTTCCAGACGCTGGCCGCAGGGACGATCAAAAATGCGCCACAGGTTGGCCAGAGCGGCTTTGACGTCGCCGTCATAATACTCCGGTCTTTTCTTTCGCGCTCCCGGGGTTTTAGTTTTAACTTTCCCCCGGAATTTCTTGATGGCGTACTTGCGATCCTCGCCGGTGTTGCGGCAGTACTCGTCCAGCATTTTGCCTTTCTCTTTTTTACTGGCTTGGAGATATCCGGGTCTTAACGTGTTCATATATTGTTGTTTAGAGATTAAATTCATCATGATAGTTTTTGGCTTAGGATATTAATTATATCCGGCCAAGCTTATCACTTTTTGGGTGTTATGTTAGATCATTCAACCGGTGGTGTTTGAGTGTCATATTAGGTGATAGAATGCGCACCATTGCGTCTCCCTCTATCAAGTGGCACCATTATTAAACATGGATAATAATCAACCCGCCACTAAACAAGATCTGCAAGTCGCCCAGGATGAGATCGCTCAAGCCACCAACAACGCCCTGACCACTGAAATGAAAACCGTCCACACCCGGATAGACGGACTTGATTCCCGCATGGATAACCTTGATTCCCGCATGGACGGCCTGGAAAAAAGTATGGAAACTCTTAAATCTGCCACTACTGCTATCCTCAACGTGGTTGACACCATCGAAGCTCGCCTCAAAAGCTGGGAGCAAATACCAGACAAAGTCGAACGCTTACACAAACGAATCTTCAGCCAATAAATCAACCCGCCATAGATAGAGTGGCTACAATATCTTACTCAAGTATCTTCCGGTATAACTGCTTTTCACTTTAGCTATTTCTTTTGGCGTGCCCGCCGCCACCACCGCGCCTCCCGCCGCTCCTCCATCCGGACCCAGATCAATAATATAATCAGCCGATTTTATCACGTCCAGATTATGCTCGATTACTAACACCGAATTTCCCTTATCCACCAGTTTTTGCAATACCGCCAACAACCGCCGCACATCATCAAAATGCAAACCGGTAGTCGGCTCATCCAGTATATATAATGTTTTCCCGGTTGCTCGCCGCGACAACTCCGTGGCCAATTTAATTCTCTGCGCCTCCCCGCCCGACAAAGTCGTGGCCGGCTGTCCCAGATGAATATAGTCCAGCCCCACGTCATGCAATGTCTGCAATTTATCTTTAATCGCCGGAATTGCCTTAAATAAAGTCAGCGCCTGCTCCACCGTCATATCCAGCACATCCGCTATCGTCACCCCCTTATACTCAATCTCCAGCGCCTCCGCGTTATACCGCCGCCCGTGGCATTCATCACACTCCACATACACATCCGGCAAAAAATGCATTTCGATTTTCAACACTCCATCCCCCTGGCACTTTTCACACCTGCCGCCTCTCACGTTAAACGAGAATCGCCCCGCCTTATATCCCCGCACCTTTGCCTCTTCCGTCACCGCGAACAATTCTCTGATCGGTGTGAACAATCCGGTATAAGTGGCCGGATTGCTTCTCGGCGTCCGCCCGATTGGCGATTGATCGATAGTAATTACCTTATCTAAATTCTTGAGTCCTTTAATTTCTTCATGCTCTCCCGGATGACTCTTGGCCCGATGAAAATTCCTGGCCAAGGCTCGCGATAAAATATCGTTGATCAAAGTTGATTTTCCGGAACCGGACACACCCGTCACGCACACGAACCTGCCCAGTGGAATATCCACCGTTATCTTCCGTAAATTATGCTCCGCGGCCCCCACGATCGTTAATTTCTTGCCATTCCCCTGACGGTATGAAGACGGCACCTCCACCTTTCTCTTACCCGACAAATATTTACCGGTCAAAGTGACGCTTCTCTCCAATTGCTTGGGTGTTCCCTGAAAAGTCACCCTGCCTCCATGCACTCCGGCTCCGGGCCCTATATCAACCACCTGATCCGCCATTCTTATCGTTTCCTCATCATGCTCCACTACCACCACCGTATTTCCCAAATCACGCAACTCCAGTAAAGTCTTGATTAACTTCTGATTATCCCGCTGATGCAGTCCTATCGACGGCTCATCCAATATATATAGCACTCCCACTAAACCAGATCCAATTTGAGTCGCCAGCCTGATTCGCTGAGCCTCTCCACCGGCCAAAGTCCCCGCCCGCCTATCCAAAGTCAGATAAGTCAGTCCCACTCCATCCAGAAAAGACAAACGCGCCGCAATCTCTTTTAATATCTGCTTGGCGATTTTTTGCTGCAAACCTGAAAACAATTCATCCTTGCCGCTCTGTAATTGCTTAAACCACGACAGAGCCTCATTAATCGGCAGTATCACCACCTCATGAATAGATTTTCCCGCCACCTTCATCGCCAACGGCTCCATCTTCAGCCGCTTTCCCTGACACTTGGGACAATCCTGCTCCACCATATATTGCTGGATCTCATTTCTGGTATGATCAGATTCTGTCTCCTTATACCGCCTCATCAATTGCGGCACCACTCCCTCATAATCCGTCTGCCAGGTTCCCCGCCTGGTCTTGACCGTAATCGGCACGTCCTTTCCAAACAAAATCAAATCCAATTGCTTCTTGCTCAATTTATTCACCGGCGCGTCCACCGGCACTCCGTGTTGTTCCGCCGCCGCCGTCAGCACCCGATCATACCAACGGCTTCTGCCCGACTTGCTCCAGGGCTTGATTGCCCCCTCCGCCAAACTCAATCGCTTATTCGGAATCACTAAATCCGCGTCAATCTCCTGCTGTGTTCCTAGTCCCGTGCAATCCGGACACGCCCCGTGCGGCGAGTTAAACGAAAAATCTCTCGGTTCCAGCGCCGGCATACTCACATCACAGTGCGGGCAGGAAAATTCCTCCGAAAACAGCCACTCCTCTTTAGTATCCACATCCTGTATCACTACCAGCCCCTTGCCTAAATTCACTGCCGTCTCCAATGAATCCGCCAATCTGGGCTTATCCGGCTTATCATCCAGAAAATATCTATCCACCACAATTTCTACCGAGTGCCGTCTCTGCCGATCCAACTCCACATCCTCCGCGTCATCAATGGTATACACCGCCCCATCTAAACGCACCCGGGCATAACCCGCCGCCCGGGCATCTTTAAACACCTGCTTATGCTCTCCCTTCCTGTCCCGCACCATCGGCGCCAGAATCATCAACTGTGAATCCTTAGGCAATTTCCACACCTGATCCAACATTTGCTTCACCGTCTGCCGTTCAATTAAGCGATCACACTTAGGACAATGCAATACCCCCGCCCGGGCATACAACAACCTTAAATAATCATATATTTCCGTCACCGTCCCCACCGTTGACCGGGGATTTCGTGACGTCGATTTCTGATCAATCGAAATGGCCGGCGGCAGCCCGTCAATCTGATCCACATCCGGCTTATCCATAAGCCCCAAGAATTGTCGGGCATAAGCCGACAAAGATTCCACGTATCGCCGCTGTCCCTCCGCGTATAACGTATCAAAAGCCAACGAAGATTTACCCGACCCGGACAGCCCCGTCAACACCACCAGCTTATTCCGCGGAATCTTTAAATTCACGTTCTGCAAATTGTGAACCCTGGCTCCTTTTATTGAAATTTCCCCTGATCCATTTTTCGACATGATAAACGGCTAGTGTAATCAAAAAACTCTCCGCCGGCAAGTACAATTTTTACGGTTGCCAAAATACCGCCGGGTCTTGCCCCACGATAGTTTATTCAATCCCTAAATTCTATGTCCATGCACAGCATAAAAATGCCATAAGATAACCTGCGTCACTCCACATCCAGATGCTTTTATCACTTTAAAAAATTGCCCGCCGGACTATCTCTTCCAGCAATTCAGCCTCACCATCCAAACCACTGCAAGCCGCCGATAGCAGATAGTTGTAATCTTCGCCGACAATTTCCGCGTGATAGCCCTCACAAAGACCGGCGCTAGTATATGTGACCACTTCCCGCCGCCCGACCGTCTTCACTACCGGTACAGCTAATCCACCCCACTTGTCTTCCAGCTCCTGCTTTAATTCATCAGCCGATTGAGACGGCTTATATTGAATCCTCAAATTACGTTCCCAGCCGCACCCGCCCTCAAAACCCGCTATAATTGGTCCAAAAACCAGATTGTCCTGGCGCCCGAAGTTCGGGTCAATCAGCGGGACACTGATAGCTTCATTCCCCCACTTCACGTTATATGGAATCTGCCACACCATCCCGTAATTTTTATCCTGATACTCCACCCACTCGTCAGGCGCGTCACTATTAAACTGCACTGCGCACATAGCCCAATCATTCGGATCCGGAAGAGAATTGGTCTTGAAAGCTTTCACGATATCATCCCTGGTGTAATTATTCCACTCCACTCTCCTGCCGCCATTATCTGCCAGTATCCGTCTCATCACAGCCTCTACCTTCTCTCCCGCTAAAAAATTAGCTTCGTCTCGGCTAACTTCAATCTTCCGCGCAACCTCCGCCGGCCCCTCCCCGCCCTCCGGTACATAAATCAAGTCTACCTCCCCCAACCACCCACCTCCGGCCAGCGAACCAGCCACTTGCAGGTCTTCATATATAAAGCTTTCCGCCAATCCGGTTTTCGCCACGCGGCCGAAGCTGATCGAACCAAAACTCTCGGTAAATGTAGCCTTAAAAATAGACTGATCCGTAACCTTATCCAGGCCGCCCTCAATATTTTCCGCCTCTGTCGGATAAAATATACCCGCCTCCGACTCTATCATTACTGATGTCAGTTCCTTGTCTGCAGGCGCGTCAACCTGTACTTCACCCGTATCCGCAAAATAGATTATCGACGTCTGCCCGTCCGCCCCTGCCCCTGCCCCTGCCAACCGCCTCAGCCCATGCGCCTGCCTGCTCTCTCCAACCTGATTAGCAGGCGCCTGTTCATTTAACCTGCCTTCCTGACCAGCCGGCGCTTGTTCGTTTAACTTATCTTCCTGACCAACCGGTGCCTGTTCACTTGACTTACCTTCCTGAAAGCTTGCCCAGATTACCACGACCGCCAGTCCCGTAAACAAAACTGCTATCATCACTCCCATTAATATTGCCTGCTTGCGGCCGCCGGTACTGCTATCGCCCTTCACAACCTCTTGCTCACCGACACCCTGGCCGACTACCTCATCCTGCTTCTCTATCTTTTCACCAATCCCATCCATAAAGCACCCTCCCCGTTAACTAATGAATTTATTTATAATAGATCCGCACCAACTTAACTTCCCTTATAATAATGCTGCAAAATCTGTCACGCAACTACCTTTTTGCAATCGTCGCCAAATCAGCCGATAGGCTTCAAGCCGCTGCCAGCTTGATAGCTGACCCCACCTGCTTCTTACCCACTGACTATTGACGCTGCCAGTAAAATGGACAGCCGCCTTGTCAATCTCCCGCACAAAATCAACCGGTGCCTCACAACTCAACTCCACCATCAGCATGTTTGGTAAAAACAACCTCCATGTCATATAGTGTAGCCGACTTATGAAAGCAGCAGAACAACTCGCCGCCCTCCCCACCACCCCCGGCATTTACCAATTTCTTGATTCCAAAGGACATATTCTTTACGTCGGCAAAGCTAAATCCCTCCGCCCTCGAGTCCGCAGCTACTTCCGCGTTCTCTCCTCTGAAGGCCTCCGCAGAGGTCATGCCCGGTGGTACAAGAATGAAGGTGCCAGAAACCCTAAACCAAAGGTTCCTGACACCCTGCCGTTAGAAAAACTACTCACTGCCAACTACCAACTACAACCTAACAAAGACCTCGATCCCGCCAAACAGGAAATGGTCGCCAAAATCGCCGACCTGAAAACCATCTCCACCGACTCTGAAATTGAAGCCCTGATTCTCGAAGCCAATCTCATCCGTAAACTCCAACCCCCCTACAATGTCCTGCTCCGCGACGATAAATATTATTTGTTTATCAAAATCACCACCCGGGAAAAATACCCCCGCGTCTTCCCCACCCGCCGATTAAAGAAAGACCATGCCCGCTACTTCGGCCCCTACTCATCCGCCGCCTCCGTCCGCCGCACTCTCGAACTCCTCCGCCGCGTCTTCCCTCATCGCCAGGAAAAAGACTCTCCTCGAGATAAAATCTTCCCTCATCCTTTATTCAACAAAAACAAAAACTATCCGGAACAAACTACCCGGGCCAATCCAAAAAACTACTCTCTACCAACTACTCACTACCAACTAAACATCGCTAACATCATCAAATTCCTCCAGGGTCATAGAACCGCCATAATTAACACTCTCAAACAAGGCATGAAAGAATCCGCCCGCGCTCGGCAGTACGAACGCGCCGCCATCTTCCGCGACCAGCTCCGAGCCATCGAACACCTGGAAGGTCACCAAAAAGTTTATCTCCCTTCCCAGGAATCATTCGATGTCGTCAGCCTCGCCCGTCATAAATCTACCAGCGCCGCCAACATCTTCGCCATTAGACAAGGCCAACTCCTAAACAAAAATACTTTCCTCCTCAAACACCGGGCCCGAACAAACGATCGGGATGTGCTCCGCCAGTTCATTCTCCAATATTATCGCGTGGCCCAGGATACCCCCCGTCTTATCCTATTGCCAAACCAACTCGCCGATGCCGACGCCATCGCCCGATGGATCAATCCAATTAAACCGCCCGCCTTTTTTATCCCTCGTCGCGGTAAAAAGAAACAACTCATCAATATGGGTCAACTCAACGCTAAACAACTTCTAATTCAAGAATCAGCCCAATTTATTTCCGCCGGTCAAACCCAGCAGGCTCTCAAAGAATTAGCTAAAGCCATCCACGCCAAATCAAAACTGGAGCGAATTGAAACATATGACATTTCTAACATCCAAGGCAAATTAGCCACCGGCTCCATGGTGGTTTTTACCCATGGCCAACCGGATAAATCTCAATACCGAAAATTCAGAATTACCACTAAAGACACTCCTGACGATTTTCACATGATGCGGGAAATTCTAACCAGACGTTTTAAAAATCATCAATCGGATTGGCCCCAACCGGATCTAATCATCATCGACGGCGGCAAAGGCCAGCTGACAGCTGCCAAGCAAATCCTCGATAAACGAAACTTACACACCCCTATCATGGCACTGGCTAAAAAAGAAGAAGAAATCTTCATCCCCGGCCAATCAGCATCCATTAAACTCCCCTTTGATTCCCCCGCCCTCTTTCTCATCCAGCAAATGCGCGACGAAGCTCATCGCTTCACTGTCACCTATCACCGCTTGCTCCGCGGCCAAAAACAAACCCGCTCTCTCCTCGACGAAGTTCCCGGCATTGGCCCCGCCACCAAAAAGAAACTCCTTAATCACTTCGGCTCCCTCAAAGCCATCCGCACTGCCGAAAAAGAAAAACTAGCCCAACTCATCGGCCCATCAAAAACCCAAACCCTCCGCGATTATCTTTAATATGTATACGCTCACATACTTGGTCATCACTCATTATGCTACAATACTCACATGAAGCGTTGGTCGGTCATCGCCATCACTACTGTTGTAATTGTCATAATCGTCATTATTATCTGGCGAGTCTTGGCCGGTAATGATGAACCCCCTCGCACCGTCACCGTGGCCTCCGGCCCTATTGTCCAGGATGTGGAATTCACCGGCCGCCTCACCGCCAAAACTTCCTCTGACTTAAGTTTTGAAGTCACCGGCACCATCGCTGATATTTTCGTTGCCGAAGGCCAACCAGTCACCGCCGGCCAAACCCTGGCCACTCTTAACCCATCTTTAGCCGAGCTGGATATCTCCAAAACCAATGCTGATCTAGCCGCCGCCCAGGAGCAAAAACGCCTGGCCTACGACCAGGCCTTGCGGGATTCCGCTAACACCAAAAACGCTAACGCTAAAACTCTGGCCCGTAAAAGACAAGCCGTTTTGGACGCCAAAAGTTCGCTGGATCAAACAAAAAAACTTTATCTGCAGACCGAGCGCGAAAGCGGGGATTCTGCCGCTACCGCCGCCTCCCTAT
>QIFI01000124.1 GCA_003229735.1 Candidatus Anderseniibacteriota bacterium
CGGCATATTTTCTGGCGCTGGCTCCGGAGCCGCACTCTCTGGCGGCGGTGTTGGTGTTGTTCCTGCTTGGTTATCATTATTCATATCAATTTTTTAACATTTAATTATTATCTATTATATCACATTTTTCTTTTTACTGCTTTCCGCACCGACTTTATTATACCCGTCACATCCATCCCATATTTACTCATTAACTGCTCCGGCTCGCCTGATTCCCCAAACGAATCCGGCATACCCACGAATTCTATCGGCACCGGCCTGGTTTTTGCCAGCAATTCCGCCACCGCTCCCCCTAAGCCCCCGGCCTGCTGATGCTCCTCCCCTACTACCACCGCCCCGCACTCTCTAGCCGCTCTTTCAATAGTTTCTTCGTCCAATGGCTTAATTGAAGGTGAATTAATCACCCGGCATGATATGCCTTTTTCCACCAATTGATCAGCCGCCAGCATAGCTATATGCACTATCGGTCCGGCCGCCACTATCGCCGCGTCATCTCCCCGGCGAAATATCTGGGCTTTACCCACTTTAAATATAGTGTTTTCACTGGTAAACACCGGTGAAGCCGACCTGGTAAATCTCAAATACACCGGCCCCTTAATATCCGCCGCCGCCAGCGTAGCCTTACGCGTCTCTTCCATATCACACGGAGCCAGCACTGTCATATTAGGCAATACCCGCGTTATCGCTATATCTTCCAGAGCCTGATGCGTGGCCCCATCCGGCCCCACCGATATTCCGCTATGCGCCCCCGCGAAATTCACATTCACCATATTATAACAAGCCGAGACTCTAATCTGATCCCAGTTTCTGCCCGGACAAAACACCGCGTAAGTGGCCGCGAATGGTATCTTCCCCTGCAGTGCCAACCCCACCGCCACCGTGGCCATATTCTGTTCCGCTATTCCCATTTGCACAAATCTTTCCGGCCACCGGTCTCTAAATTTACTGGTTCGGGTCGACTCCGACAAGTCAGCGCACAATACTACTACCTGATCGTTCTTCTCCCCCAACTCCACCAAACCCATTCCATATCCATCCCTAGTCGGTGCCATCTCCACATCCTTATCCAAACTATTTTTCCTCAAATGTGCTTCTCTAGCTAACATATTTTAAATAATTATTTTTGTCTTTTAACTTATACCTTTGTCAATTTTTCCCGTCCGGCATCCGCAATTGCTTCAACGCCTCCTCCATCTGTTTATCTTTTGGCGGTGTCCGCTCCGTCTCCAGTTTTCCCGGTGGTGCTCCATGCCATCGGTAATCATATTCCATAAAATCAACTCCCTTGCCTGCTACCGTATGCGCGATAATACACACCGGGCTTTCAATAATCGCCCGGGCCTCCTTGCAGGCATCAATAAAATGTTCAATATTATGCCCGTCCACTTCAATCACGTGCCAGCCAAAAGCTTCATATCTGTCCCGAAGCGGCTCTTTAGTCATAATATCCTCCGTATTCCCATCAATCTGAATATTATTCCGATCAATAATGTTTGTCAGATATTTCAATTTATAGTGGCCCGCGAATTGCACCGCCTCCCAGGTTGATCCTTCATCATGTTCTCCATCCGAGGTCACCACGTAAGTATGATATCTCACATTATCCATGGCCGCCGCCAGGGCCGAGCCTGAACCAATAGATAAACCCTGCCCCAGACTGCCCGCCGAAGATTCCAGTCCCGGCAGAGTCAACCGATCTAAATGGCCCTGCAATCGACTGCCCAATTTCCGCAGGGTTTTCAATTCCTCCACCGGAAAATATCCGGCTCGCGCCATCACCGCGTACCACACCGGATTAGTATGGCCGCACGATATATATAATCTATCCCGATCCGGCTTATCGGGATTTTTGGGATCTATATTATCCAGCACGTTGAAATATAAAGCCGTGGCTATATCCGCCAAATCCAGCGGCCCGGCGCTGTGGCCCGATCCCGCCGCCGTCAGCATCTCAATAATATCCTGCCGCACCGTATTCGCCATCCGCCGCAAATCTTTCAGCTTCATTAATCTCTCCATGCCATCATTATACATCAAACCACCAACATCCTCGACCTTCAGTCTTTCCCCAATACCCGATGTTTACTCCACCGCCGCTTCCGCCAACAATCTCAATTGCGCTATATTCTCCCCCGGATCCCCCGCTCCAAAAATAGACGTATTGGCGCACAAAATTCTGGCCCCCGCTTTCACATATGGTTCAACGGTTTCTTTGGCCACGTGTCCATCCACTGCTATAACCAGATCCGGATGCTTATCCCGCCAGGCCCCTATTTTCCTATACACCGTCTGATCTATTGGCTGGCCGGCAATCCCCGGGTTGTATCCCATAAACAACACATAATCTAAAAACTCCAGATATTCCTCCAGCCGCTCCGTCGGCGTATCCGGGTTTATAGCCAGCGCCGCTTCGGCTGAAGTTTCATTCTTTAACCTGGTATAAACATCCCGCACATTATCCGATCCGGTAAAAGCCTCCAGGTGAAATATGCACCGAGCCGGATTCAAATCCACCACGTCATCCATGTAATAAACGGGGTGATGCACCATCATGTGCAGTTCTATCTTGTCGCTATTTATTAACCTCTTAAACCAGTTGACCTGGCGAAAAGTTCCATCTCCGGCAAACACTCCATCAGTCACATCAATTTGTACATGCTCGGTCAGATCATGAATCTTAGCCCAATCCTCTTCTATCTTCTCATAAGTTGATCGCAAAATAGCCGGCACTATCTCGACTGTCATAGCAGTTGTCCGGCTGGCTGACGGACTCCGCGCCGCCATGTTAACACTCTTGCTCTCTTTCATAATCCGCGATTTTTTTAATTCTTCTTATATATCGCTCCTCCTCCAGAAATTTTTCATCCAGCCAAACCCTGACCACTTTTTTGGCCCCCATTTCATCAATATACAAAGCCCCCAAAGCCAAAACATTAATGTCGTCATCCCGCCTGGCCGCCCGGGCAATATCCTCGTTATGAATAAACGCCGCCCTCACTCCCCTGACCTTATCTGCCACTACCGACATCCCCACCCCCGAACCGCATATTAAAATTCCTCGTCTTTCATCCGGCTTTTCCGCCACCGCCCGAGCCACTTTAATCCCATAATCCGGATAATCATCATTTTTATCAAATTTATCCGGCCCCTCATCAACTACTTCATAGCCCTCTTCTTCCAGCCAATTCCGTAAAACATTCTTCAGCCTAAACCCATTGTGGTCTGCCGCAATATAAATGGTCATAGCATTACCATTAATCAACGTCAGCCATTGTGCTTGCCCCGTAGGGAAAATCTTCAGATTTTCTCCTTTGGGGATCCGCCCCAATATAAATAGTCATTAGGCTAAGTTATTAATAAGAGTGATTTAACTATACCAAAACTCTCACAAAACGGTAAAATATATACTATCTATGCTCCGCAAAAAACCCAAATCCCCCCAAATAGAAGGCTTGCTTCACCAGGATTCTTTCTCTTCCAAACCAGTGCCCAAGACATTTTCTTTATCCAAATCTTCGGATTCCAGATCATCTCCTTCCCAAAACTCCATGCAGTCCCTTAAAACCCGTCTCCTCAATAAAATTTCTCATTTTCCGGCTAAAATACTATATCTATCCAAAATTCAAATTGCCTCCATCCTGATTGCCGCCATCATTATTCTTCTGGGTATTCTATATATTTTCAAATATCAATTCGCCCGGCCCGGCGATAACAGCCAACTAATCAAAGACACTATTATCACCAATAATACTGAACTGGCCGTAGACATGACCTTTAATCTAACTATAATCATTTTGGGTCAACCACAAGCCATTCCCAACACTTTCGGCCAAGTCGATAATGGACGAATGATTATTAATTCTAGTACTGATGACGGCACCATTCGCGTCCAGTCACCAACCCAGCGAAAATTTTTTCTGACTGATTTCTTTACTGTCTGGGAAGCGCCATTTAACCAGCGATGCATCTTCAGCCGGTGCGCCGATGACAAACGCCAGCTCGTCATGTATGTCAACGGTGAACCTAATCAGGAATATGAAAAATATCAACTTCAAGACGGCGATGACATCCGTATTATACTAGAGAAACGCTAACCACAAACACCATGTTTAAGCACTTGGAGGTGTTGGTCCCGTGGAGGCGGCCGCGTGGTCTTCCAGGCCGCAAGTCTGGCAATCCTTTTTATGCGTAGCTACCAGCACTACTGCCGCCGCTCCAATTAACACGTAAACAATCCTGGCCACTGCCGAATCACCCCCTAATATCAAATCAAGTAAATCCAATCTGAACAAACCTACCAATCCAAAATTAAGGCCTCCCGCGATTACCAGCCCAAAACTGGTTATATGAACTATCTTATTCTGCATCTCAATCACCTCCTCTAAACTGTTTTTATGTCTACCATCTGTTTCAATCATACATCTTCCACTCTGTCACGAGTAACCCAAAATGACAGCTTTGATTGACGACCTTGTCTCAAATTACAAATAGCCTCATAAATAGAATATGGCCGCTACAAATCACCAAACCCTGCTCATCATTCCCACTCTCAACGAAGCCGATAATATCGTCAAACTCATCAAGGAGTTTCTAGCCCTGCCCTATCATCTTCAAGTAGTGGTAGCCGACAGTAATTCCCCCGACGGCACCGCCGTCCAGGTAAATTCCGCCTTTGTCGGCAATCCCCATGTCACTTTATTGCCTTGCGGCCAACGGGGCCGCGGCGCGGCTGTAGTCCATGCCTATAAATGGGTTCTTAGTCATGCCGCCTGCGATGCCATTGCCGTCTGCGATGCCGACTTCTCTCATCGACCGGAGGACTTTTCCAGTTTCCTGGCCGCCCTATCTTCCGCCGATATTGTGGTTGGCTCCCGTTACATTTCAGGTAGCACCATCAAAAACTGGCCTTTGTCCCGCCGCTTATTCAGCTCCATCGCCAATACCACCGCCCGCCTCCTGCTCAACGTGGGCATCCGTGATTACACTAATGGTTACCGCCTGGCCACCCGCCAGGCCGTCGCCTCCCTGCCTTTAGACCGACTGGATGCCGACGGTTTTATTCATTTAAGCCAGGAAATATTTTACTGGCATCGTCAGGGTTTTCGCATTAAAGAAATCCCCATCTGCTTTGTCAATCGCCAGCGCGGCCAATCCAACTTCAAATTTAAACTCATTACCGAATCCATTTCCGTCATTTTTCACTTAAGCATGATTCGTTTCGGCCTGATAAAATAAAAAAACCAGACTTTTCAAATCTGGCTTTGGGAAAATTAATTTTTTCCAGTTTTTATTTTTACTTCCTCAAGACCCTGTCCGGTAAATTTTTCATACTTACCGCACCGGCTCCCCAGCGCGCAAACCACCAGATTGTCTCGATAAATAAGAGACACCTCACATGCGTTTGAACAGCTATCACAATTAAAAGTGTAAGAGCCTAATTGAGTTTCCATCTGACAGCAATTAAACCCTCCGACGGCTTCTCGGGTAATTGCCATAAATGCCGCCCCCAAGGCGCCAGAAACTCGTTGATCCGGATGGATGTTAACTTTTTGACCGGTTAGCTCGCTAAAAGCATCCACCACGCCTTCATTAAGTGCCACCGCTCCGGTAAACATAATTGGGCCTTCCAGCTTCTTTGATCGGCAAACATTGCTCAAATAATTTTGAGCCAACGCATTGCACATTCCTTGCAGAATTGAGTTCACTGGGTATCCGGCCTGTTGCTTCGAAACTATATCAGATTCCGCGAACACCCCGCATCTCCCGGTAATGTTAACCGCGCATTCCGCCGACCGCGCGCAAGCTCCAAATTTTTCAATGGGAATCTTGAATTCTCGAGCCGCCGCCGAAAAAAATGCGCCGGTGCCGGCCGAACAAATGCTGTTCATGTTAAACCAATTTGGAACACCAGCATGATCTAAGCTGATAAACTTACTATCCTGGCCGCCAATCTCGATGATTGATCGAACAGATGGATTAGCCAGCATGCAACTCATGACCTGGCAGCTGATTTCGTCTACGGCCAACGGAGCATTTAACAGAGCCTTGGCCAAGCCGCGACCGGATCCGGTTGTAGCCCCGCCCCTGATCTTTTTATCAGGATGTCTGCCCAGGATAGAGATAATCACTTCTTTAATAGCTTTAATCGGCTCTCGGTTTGTAAACTGATATTCGCGGTCAACAATTTCCAGCGTCTCGCCATCCAGCAGCACCGCTTTTGTAGACGTACTGCCCACGTCAAGCCCCAACCAAAACCCAGCTCGCCTGGTGGCTAAAATCTTGTCCAGACCTTCTTTCTTAAAACGCAGCAGGTTCACCATCGCTTCCGCTCGGGTAATCAGGTTTTGCTCGCCAAATTGCTGATCGAAGACCAGATGATTCACGGGAATCCCGTAATCTTTAGACACTTCATCAATAAGGGCCGTAACCGTCGCTTCCGGCATGCAGGGAAAAGGCATAATATGCACCATCCCGTCAAATCCAGCCAAGGCATAATAGATGGCCCAGGTGACACTCTCTTTTCCATGTCCGCCTACCGAATGTTCCGGAAAATATTTTTCCGTAGCCGCCTGGGCTTTTTGAAAAAGATCCTGGTCAACATCAGGCCTCGATATTCGTTTTACGCATTTATTCCAGACCTCGTCCCACATTCCCAGATAAGCGAATACCGCCGTCCATCTTAATCTGTGCTTTCCCTGAAAAAGATGGCGAAAAACGAATTGGCTCAAAGGCAATGCATTGTGCACATAGGCTCCTTGGGCTTCCAGTCGCGAGATCAAATTTAGATTGGCCGCCGGCTCCAAAACCGTATAAATTTCTCCGCACACGCCAATCCTCGGCTTGCCACTAGATGAACATGCCTGCTGGTTCATGAATTTAAGATCGAAGTTCCAAAGATCTCTTAATACATCGTAAGTGAATTGCCTCTGTCCGCGTCTGGAAATATCTGGCGCCATCTCTTTCAGCCAACCGGCTATGTTTTTAGGCTGGACGGCCAAAACATTTACCTTAATACCAAGCTGGCGCAGAATACTTTTATGTACCAGACAATACGTTTTCTGCCGACAATCACCGCAATTATCCCATTCAATTACGATTTCGTTTCCCAGCTCGTGGAGTTCAATAATACTCCCCAGCAAAATCTTGGCCGGCAGACACATATTTTCATCCATATATTGCGCCCCTCGATTGATAGTTTTTCTGGTAATCGGCGGAGCCAGGTTCAACTTAACGTTGCTTACTCCAGCTCTTTTCAATGCTCTTTCTATTGATTCCTTTAGAAATCGGCCATACTTTCCCATTGAAGGCATTCCGACCTGTCTAACCTTCTCGATTTCCTGGAGTTTCATGGTCATAACCACTCTTCCTCTTTTTAATAGTGTCAAAGAACCAAACTACAGCCACCACACCATAAACCATTATTCAACATTTGTAAAACCCAAGTCTTTTTTAATGCCAGACTGGATTCGTAAAACTGGATTGAACTGACTCTCGCTTTCCAATGCAAAACTGGCCTCAAAAAGCCCTCATTCCAACACCTGGTGTTGGAATGGGCCTTACGCAACCTCTAGAGGCACCATGTAACAACTTGCTTATTTAAATCGCATCAATAAATCGCATCAATATTAAAAGGTAGTGGTTTCTATCCCTCTTATTCCTTATGCCGCCTCCTCACTGACATCAACACAGCTATCACCACCAAACTGCTCACCAATATCGGAAACCAGACTTGTGATATCCAGGGCTCCGGTATGAGAAAAAGCACATCCATCGATAATAAAGATTCCGGCCATCCGATAGTCGCCCATAATCCCAGGTAATAAAAAATATCCCAAATCGCGAATATCCATAAAAAAACCGCCCACCAGTCGCGGCGATTTTTTGCCGCTAACCAGGCCAGGCTGACTAGCATAATCATCGTGGCCGCCTCACGGGTAATTTCAATCATCATCAATCGGGGCGGCAGATTATCCAAAACCAATATCTGTTTGACTATCTCGGTGCCGGTCAGCAAGCCGATTGCACCTCGCAAATACACTACTACCACTGCTTCCACGTACCCAAATGCCGCCGCCCACAAACCTAAAATAGCCAGTTGTTTTTTAGTAACCGTAATCCCGCCTTTATTCCGCCATAATATATAAGCAAATATCGGAACAAAGATAGCCAAATTCACCCACCACGGATCAGCCCATAACCTAAAATCTGTCATCCATAAATTATATAACCCATATCCCAAAAAACAATCCCGCCTATTTTCTAAATGTGAATTTAATCTGTTACTCCACCAAACCGTCCCAATATCGCCCCAAAATTCGTTTATCTAACGTATTAATCAATCGTTGATCCGTATTTGATTTTATCCTACCCATCAAGTCGATATCTGACGACGAGAAATCAAATATTGAATAATCTTTTGGTTCATTTGCCGCGAAAAAGTACAAGTCATTATATTCACCAGAGCTTTTGAAATATACATACGGAAAAACTTGATTCAAGGTTTGATAAATAGTGGTTATAAATTCATCGGTCCCTCCAAAAGCCCACAGCGTAAATATTCCGTCCGCCGCCAGCTTTGATTTCACTTGCTGAAAATTTTCCAATGTGTACAGCTTTGAAGAATTTGTAATAGCTGGATTCTCGATGTCAATGGCTATCAAGTCGTATTTATTAGCCGTCTCAATTAAATAGTCATACCCATCATCGATGATTAGATTTACTTTGGGATTTTCCAGCAGATTATTAGTGTACCTGGTGAAAAATTTTGATGCCCCCACGATTTTTTTATTAATTTCGATTATGTCATGAGTGCTGACCCGGT
>QIFI01000027.1 GCA_003229735.1 Candidatus Anderseniibacteriota bacterium
AATAATCAATTTATCGTGACTAACCAATTTTACTTCGAAGGCAATTCGGAGAATATTCGCCCTGACATATTAGTGTTCCTAAATGGTTTGCCAATAGTGGATATCGAAGCCAAGAGCCCGACAGCGGCCAGCAATGTGGATTATACTAAAGCTATCGGACAGATTAAGCGCTATGAGCGCCATGCGTTTAAGTTGTTTTGGCCGAACTGTTTTAATGTGGCGACAGATGGACTAAAAACAATGTACGGAGCAACGTATGCTCCGGCACAATATTTCATGCAGTGGTGGGACGATGAACTGGAAAAAGAGCGTGATGGTACTTTGGAAATGACGTTGATTTCACTGCTGGAGAAAGGTCGTCTACTGGATATTATCGGCAACTTCATTTTGTTTGAGAAAACAAAAGAACAAACGACCAAGAAAATTGCCTATTATCAGCAGTTGCGGGCCACGAATAAGATTGTGGAGCGGGTCCGACAAGGTGACACCAAGCGTGGTCTTATCTGGCACACGCAAGGTTCCGGTAAGTCTTTGACTATGTTTTTCACGGCTTGGAAACTGCGTTTTGCCCATAAGCTTAAGAACCCCAAGGTATTTATATTGGTTGACCGTATTGACCTGGACGACCAAATTTATCGGACGTTTATTAATTCCGGCGGGCAAAATATAGTACGGGTTGAGTCACGCCGCGATTTGGCAGAGAAAATCAGGTCATCGGAGCGTGGCATATTCATATCCACGATTCAGAAATTTTCCGAGCTGGGTAAAACGACAGCCAACCTTGACGAGAATATTATAGTGCTTTCCGACGAGGCGCATCGAGACAACGAAGGTATATCTGCTATCAACTTACGCAGTGCTATGAAAAATGCGTTTTTCTTTGGGTTTACCGGTACGCCGATTGATCGAACAACGCTCAATACGCACCGTAATTTTGGTGAAGAGGGGGAGCGTTACCTTGATTATTACTCTATTCAGCAGGCAATTGATGATGGAGCAACATTGCCTGTTACTTATGAAGCGCGGCTGTCAAAATTCTTTATCGATGAAGAAAAACTGGACCAACAATTTGAAGAGTTGACTGTAAATCTTTCAGATAAAGAAAAAGATCAAATTTCCAAGAAATACGGCAAGAAAGCGGCGATTGTGAAATTAGATAAGCGTATGCGAGCAGTGGCACAAGATATTGTTGAACACTACAAACTCTATGTAGAGCCGGCTGGTTTTAAAGCCCAGATTGTTTGTTATGATCGTGAGGCAACGGCGAAGTACAAGAAATTATTAGATGAGCTGGTGCCCAAAGAGTGGTCGGAAGTAATATATTCCTCCGGTGACCCGAATATGGATAGGGAAGATCTGCAAAAATACAATACTACCAAGGCAAAACGAGACAAGATTATTAGTGAGTTTAAGGATGCTAATAGTTCACTCAAATTCCTATTGGTCTGCGATATGTTATTGACCGGATTTGACGCGCCGGTGGAGCAAGTGATGTACTTGGATAAACCACTGTGGGATCATAATTTATTGCAGGCCATCGCGCGTACAAATCGTGTTTATCCTAATAAGGGAGCGGGCAAAATCATTGATTATTATGGTGTCACCAAGAGCCTTCATGACGCATTGGATTTTGACGAGAGCGTGATAGATTCCGCCATGGTCAACATAGATAAACTCAAGGAAGAATTTGAGGCGGTACTGGAAGAAATTATGGCCGTGTTCGTTGGTGTGAATATTGAAGACCCTTCCATTAAAAATTTACGTCACTGCCTCAAGATTTTTGCCGAAAACGAAGAGCGGCAAAAGTTCTTCAAGGATAAATACTCACGTTTGAAGTTGTTATTTGAAATACTATCGCCTGATCCGTTTCTTAAGCAGTACTTGCGTATGTTTGAGTGGCTAACTAGCGTATACCTGGCGTTTGAGAAAGAATATGGAGTACGAGTACCGGATTCGGAAATACTGGCTGAGTTTGGTGAGAAAGTGAAACAACTCATTCAGCAACGAGTTGAATATGAGGGTATTACCAAGAACTTCCGCGAGATCAACATAAGCGATTTAAACATGATGAAACGACTCAACGAAATGGATGATAATGAGAGGGCTATTAATCTTGAAAAAATGCTCAAGCAGGAAATTTCCATTAACGTTGACATCAATCCGGCCTACAAGAAGTTTAGTGAGCGTTTAACTGTAATACGCAAGCAATTTGAACAAAACCAGATTGACCTGACGGAACGCATAAAAAAGTATCAGGAGTTGCTAGAAAATATTAAAAAGAAAAGTGGTGAAGCTGAAGAGCTGGGTCTGTCGCTTAAAGAATACGGTTTGTACACTATTTCGCAGGAATATGTTTCTCCTTCCTGGCAAGATGCGAATATGGTTCGGGAGTCCGCGCCGGCGTACGCGGGACAGCTCATAGACGGAAAAACGAGCGTCTTTTTTGAATTTATTAGAGATATGTCGAGACGTCTTGAGGATACTCTGGACAAGGGGTGGCAGGAGTCTTCAAAACGGGAGGAGTTCTTAAAAGAAATTAAGCGTATCGTGCAAGAACTCGTATTAAGAAAATACAAGAAACAAATAAAGGTATTAGATTTTCAAAAGTATCTGAATCGTTTGGTTGATATAGTAATTAAGAAATTCTAAGGCACTGTACAAAAATAATTTAATTATCTTTTGGTCTAATAATCCTTCCTATAAAAATAGCCATCCTTGGGGGATGGCTTGGGGGGATGGCTTGGTTAAAGTTTCGAGCGCCAGTGGCTGATCAGGAACCAGATGGTTCCGGGGAGTATGGCGCTCATGGTGGACAGAATGGATAGAAGAGTGACTTCCATGTCGATCTCCTTTGACTGGGGTGGTTATTTAGTTTGGACGATGATTGCCGATTTTCCGTTTGATGACCAGGGGATAAGGTGCGCAAGCGAGGTTGTTATCAATAAGCTTGCGTCTTGGGACGGGCTGATCCTTATCTGGCATCCATATGTTTTTTTTCGACTGACAAGGATATCCCCTGAAGAATTAACCTCGACAAATAAGTGGTCGTTTTCGTAAATGGTCTTCATAATCTTGTCTCCAAAATTTTGGGGTGAAAGGACAGAAATCTCCACATAGCTGGCGACCAGCGGCATTTGCTACTGACACCGCCAGATAAGTGGAGATTTGCCCGGTTTAACCTAGTTGGTTGTAAAGGTACTTAACGTGTAATACTACAATATATAGAAATATATGTCAAGTAGGTTTATGGGGCGAATTATTTTAGGGTAAGGATATGGTTGTTTTATGTATTGATTATGGGGAGAGGCATGTAGGGCTGGCGATTACGGATATGGAGGGGAAAATAGCGGTTCGACATTCGGTTTTGGATGGAAAAACGGATGAGGTGATGAAAGTGGTGGAGGAGATTGTTAAGCAGGAGCGGGTGGAGAAGATATTGGTGGGAGTGCCGGTGAGCTTGGATGGAAAAGAGACGGCGCAGACGCATGTGTCGCTTAATTTTATGGATGATTTGAGAGGATGGTTGAATGATGACGTGGAGGTGAAAGGAGTGGATGAGACTTTGACCAGTGTGGCAGCAGAGCAGAATTTGAAAGCGGAGGGGAAGGGTTTGGAGGAGGAGCACGCGGAGGCGGCACGGATTATGCTGGAGGATTATTTGAGACAGGTGTAATAGAGGAAGTCGTTTGTGCAGTGCTTAAACCGGCACTACCTCGGGGGAGCCATCCGCGGATGCCCCAACTTCGCCAAGGCTGCGCTGGGCAGGCACTCCCGAGGAAGTGTCTTAGTTTGGCTGGTTGGGGGCTGTTGATTTTTCTCCCTCACCCTCGCCCTCTCCCTCATATGGAGGGAGAGGGGAACGTGTTGCGAGTTGAGGGGTAGGTGTGTATGGTTTAAGTCATCGTCTAATTTTATGATAGAAAAAATTGAAACAATTCCTAGGCATGTGGCGATTATTCCGGATGGGAATCGGCGGTGGGCTAAGGCTAAAGGGCTGAAAACTGTTGATGGGCATCGGGCGGGAATTGATATGTTTGAGCAGGTGGCGGAGCAGGCCTGGCAGAGAGGAATAGAATATCTGACATTGTGGGGGATGTCTTTGGATAATCTGGCCAGGCGTTCAAGCGCGGAGGTGTCGTGGCTAATGAGTATATTTCGGCGGGAATTTATTAAATTATTGGATAGTGAAGTGATTCATAAGCGGCAAGTGAGGATCTCGGTGCGGGGAAGATGGAGAGAGAAGTTTCCTAGAAAAGTGATCGAGGCGATTGATCGGGCGGTGGAAGCGACTAGCGAATACAAAGAGAGGCAATTGATTTTTCTGCTGGCATATAATGGGACGGATGAAATGATGGAGGCGATTAACGAGCTGGTACGGGATGAAAAACAATCAGAGCAGATTAGGGTGACGGATAAGAAGCTGAAGGCCAGATTGTGGACGGGTGATTTGCCGGAAGTGGATTTAGTAATCAGAACGGGGAATGATCCCCATCTGTCTAATGGATTTATGATGTGGCAGGCGGCGCACGCGGAGCTGTATTTTAGTGATAAGATGTGGCCGGCTTTTACGCCCCGGGAGTTTGATCGGGCTTTGAAATCATATGGGCAGAGGCGAAGAATGAAGGGTTCTTAGATTTTTCAATGTGCTGGACAAGCGGGGTGGTTAGCTAGCGGCCGATAATGGTATAATGGAAGTATGAGTGAGAATAATAGCGGGGTTTATCTGTCGGTGGTGATACCGGCGTATAATGAGGAGGGGAGATTGCCTAAAACTTTGAAATCGGTGGTGGAATATTTACAGCGGCAATCTTTTTCCTGGGAGGTGGCGGTGGTGAATGATGGATCGTCGGATCGAACGGCGGATGTGGTGCGGGAGGCGTCGGTGCATGAGCCGCAAATAAAACTGCTTCAGTATGGAGAGAATCGGGGCAAGGGATACGCGGTTAGATTTGGAATGACGCATGTGTCGGGGCAGTTCCGGCTGTTTATGGACGCTGATAACTCGACCACAATTGATCAGTCGGAAGCTTTGCTGGCTTATTTTCCGATGGGATATGAGGTGGTGATCGGATCTCGAGACGTGGCGGGGGCGGAGATTCCGGTGCATCAGGCCTGGTGGAAAGAACGGTTGGGAGATTTGGGTAATTTGTGGATTCAGTTATGGGCGGTGCGGGGAATAAAGGACACACAGGCGGGATTTAAGATATTTACGGCCGAGGCGGCGGAGGCCGTGTTTTCCAAATTGACTTTAGACCGGTGGGGGTTTGACGTGGAAGCTTTAGCGGTGGCCAGGAGACTGGGTTATAAGATAGCGGAACGGCCGATTAAATGGGTGAATGATGCCAATAGCAAAGTGTCAGCCAGGGCTTATCTGGATGTGCTGGGTGAAGTGGTGCAGGTAAGGCTGAATATGTGGAAAGGGGCGTATGACAAGCAGTCAAATTAGCGGGATCCAAATGCCAAAATCCAAATGTCAATTCAATGACAAATGTCAAAGCTCAAATTTTCTAAGACATGGGTTATTACGCTTGAGTCATTTAGACTTTGAATGTTGAGAGATTATGGCTGGTAAGCAGAAGCGGAAAAAAAAGAGGGCTCATTTTAAGACCAAGGCAGATGAAGTGGGAGAACTTAGGCAGGATTTAGTGACTGGAAAATGGGTGGTGGTGGCGACCGGCCGGGCCAGACGACCGGATGATTTTTTGGCGGAACGATCCACACCGAAGCGGTTTGTTAAAGTAGATAACAAATGTCCGTTTTGCCGGCTGGATGAATTTCCGCAGTTGCCGGATGTACTGCGTCTGCCTGATGATCCTAAGGAGTGGCTGGTGCATATTTTTCCCAATAAGTATCCGGCTTTTTCGGCGGAAGAAGAATTCAGGACCTGGAATCTGGGTCCTTATCGGGCTATGGAATCGGTGGGGTGGCATGAGGTGCTGGCGACCAGATGGCATGATCAGGTGGACGCGTTGTTGACGGTCCGGGAAATGTCTTTGCAGGTGGAAGCATTGGTTTTGCGATACCGGCAGCTTAGGCAAAAGCCGTCGGTGAACCATATCCAAATTATCAAGAATCACGGTCAGGAAGCGGGCGGGTCTTTGGAGCATCCACATCATCAGATATTTACGGTGCCGGTCTTGCCTAGCGACGTACATGATTTACTGCAGGGGGCGGAGCGTTATACGCAGGCTAATGGGCAGGAGCCATTTGGAGTAATGCTGGAGTATGAAAGAGAGGACGGGGCGCGGATGGTGGAAGAAAATGAATACTTCACGGCCTGGTGTCCGTATGCTTCCCGAAGGCCGTTTGAAGTTTGGATTATGCCGCGGCGGCAGGAGCCTTATTTTGAAAATATAGGTCCGGAGGAGAGGGAATTATTAGCGGAAATTATGAGAAATGTATTCAGGCGGATTTACGTGGGGCTGAATGACCCGCCATATAATTATTATATTCATTCGGCGCCTTGCGATGAGACCGGATTCGCGTGTGACCGGAGTCAATTTTCACATTTCCGGTGGCATATAGAAATTCTTCCCCGAATGAATGTGTGGGGGGGATTTGAATTAGGGACCGGGCTGGAAATTACCACGGCTTTACCGGAGGAATCGGCGGAATATTTGCGCCGGCAGAAGATTGATGAGATATGTTAGTAATTAGTAATTAGTAACTAGTAAATTGGTGATTGCTGAATATGGAAATTGTTAGTAGGATGGGTTGATTATGATAGAGAAGATCGGAGAGTTATTATCAGGAATACCGGCGGAATTGGCAGTGGTGCTGTTGGCTATGCTGCCCATAGGGGAGCTTAGGGGAGCCTTGCCGGTGGCGTTGACGGTGTATGATATGTCAATTGTGGAGGCAGTCTTTTATTCCATCCTGGGAAATATATTACCGGTCTATTTTCTGTTGGTGTTTTTGGAGAAAGGTTCGGTGTGGTTGAGCCGGAGGTCAGATTTAGCCCGGCGGTTTTTTGAGTGGCTATTTGAGCGGACGAGAATGAAGTTGGAAGAAAAGGTGGATAAATACGGGGTGTGGGCGCTGGCTTTATTTGTGGCGGTGCCTTTGCCGGTAACAGGGGCCTGGACGGGAACGGTGGCGGCATTTGTGTTTGGGCTGTCCAGGAAAAAAGCCATGGCGGCTATTTTGGCCGGGCTGTTTATATCGGCCGCGATAGTGACGCTGATTACGCTGGGAGTGGCGGCCAGTATTAAAACCTGGTTAGTCTAATGAGGGGAGATTGAGTTAAGATATTATTATGACGAGGAGAAGTTTAGTAGTGGGTAACTGGAAGATGGATTTGTCTCATAAGGCAGAGGTGGAGATAGTCCGGTCGCTCAAGGAGTTGTTTAAAGGAGTAACTTTGGAGCAGACGGATGTGGTGGTGTGCCCATCTTTTCCTTCGCTGGCGGCGGTGGCGGATGGCTTGAAGAAAAATCAGAAGATAGCAGTGGGGGCGCAAACAGTTTATTGGGAAGAACATGGGCCGGTGACGGGCATGGTGTCGGTGTCGCAGATATCTCCATTCGTGGATTGGTGTTTAGTAGGTCATTCAGAGCAGAGGGCGATCACCGGGGAGACAGATGAGCAGGTGGCGGCCCGGGCCGGATTGCTGGTGCGGCATGGAATTACACCGGTGGTATGCTTGGGTGAAAATGCGGAGGAGCGAGAGGCTGACCAGTCGGTGGATAAAGTGACAAAACAGATGAAGGTGCTGATCGGGGCTTTAACCAGAGCGGCAATTGCCAAGATTGTGATAGCATATGAGCCGATTTGGGCGATTAGCGCCAATAATCCGGGAGAACTGCCGGAAGGAGATGAGGTGGCGGGGATGGCGGTGCTGATCAGGAAGGTAGCAGCGGGCCGGTTTGGCAGTGAGGCAGCGGAAAAATTGCGGGTTATTTATGGCGGCAGTGTAAATGAAGGAAATGTTGATCAATATATAGAGGAGCCAGGGATAGATGGAGTATTGCCGGGGGGAGCATCATTACAGCCGAGGCAGTTTATGGAGATAGTGAAAAAGGTGGAGGCGGCGGCATGAGGGAATCCGCGCGGGCACTTTTTGATCGAGTAAGCAAGAGCCGGGGTTATGTGGCGAGCTACCGAGTGGATACAGTTGAAGCGGCGGACAAGATCAGGGAATGGGCGGAGCAGGTTAAGGAGCCGGTGGTGTTGAATGTGCGGGGGCCGGGTTTGGTGAGACAGATTAAAGATTTGGCGGGTGAATCGATTGGGCCGGTGATGGTTCACGCGGATATTGATGGGGGAATAGATTTAATGCGGCAGGCGGTAGACGCGGGATGCGATTCATTGGGAGTGGTAGAGGAAATCGGGGCGGAGATCTGGCAATATATAAGGGATCGGGGAGTGTGGCTGGAAACGTCGGATAATGGGAGTGATAGTCAGAAAGGGGATGGAATTAGAGTCAGCTTACCTTTAGTGAGAGGGGCGTATAGCGGCCGCAATTACTTGCTGGAGGATGATTGGGGGCAAATAGTAAATAGATTAAAGGGACGGCCGATATCGTTAGCTGGAGAACTTGAGATTAGAAATAGCGAGCTTAGAAGGATTGGTTCATCACCAGTTTATCGAGTGGAAACGGATAGTCGAGAGTTAAGTCACCATCTCAAAATAACTTGATCATCTCTCGCCCACTATGCACCAATCTACAACTTTTCCTCAATCAATAAACACTCACTGTAGTTATACTACAGCTCATATTTATCTTAATCAGAAAAGCTGTATATCTGGCACATATTGAACGAGATCTGACCAAGTTATTTTGAGATGGCGCCTAAGCTTATTGATGGATGGCGTCTAGGCGGACGTGGGGACAAATGGCGGGGACAGGTTGTCAGTATGTGATATGATGGGTTGATGCTTAATGAAAATAATATATGAGTCAGAAAGAAACAACGTATGACATGATAGCTATTGGTGATACTACCCAGGATATTTTTCTGGAGATGAAAGATGCCGAAGTGCGATGTGATGAGGATCAGGAGAATTGTAAGATTTGCTTTGATTACGCGGATAAGATAGCGGTGGATAAAAAAACAGATGTGCCGGCAGTGGGGAACGCGGCTAATCACGCGATTGGGATCGCGCGGCTGGATTTGAAGGCGGCGATTTATACGGTGGTTGGGGATGATGTGCAGGGTCATTTGGCGCAGGAAATTTTTGAAAAGAACGGAGTGAATCAGGAATATGTAGCTTTGGATAAGGAACATGACACGAATTTTTCAGCGGTCATAAATTACCAGGGAGAGAGGACAATTCTGGTTTATCATGAGCCGCGGGATTATCAGCTGCCTGATTTAAAGAGCACCAGGTGGATATATTTGACGTCAGCGGCTGGAGACGGGGTAAAGAAATTGCACCAGCAGACCTTAGAATACATGGAGGCTAACCTGGAGGTGCGGCTGGCTTTTAATCCTGGGACTCACCAGATGCACTTGGGCCGAGAGGAATTGACGCCGTTATTGGGAGCGACGGATGCTTTGTTTTTGAATCGAGAGGAGTCGCAGGAGGTGCTGGGTGTTGACACTGATGAAATAGTGGATTTAGTGAAGGGTTTTCACGATT
>QIFI01000023.1 GCA_003229735.1 Candidatus Anderseniibacteriota bacterium
CTATTCATAGGGAGAAGGGCGGGGGATGAGGGTTACGCGGATGTTATAAACATATTATTTTTACCCTCTCCCTAACCCTCTCCCTATCATAAGCCCGCTAAAGCGGGCCGGGAGAGGGGATCCCCAACCAGTGAACGGTTACTAATTGATCTATACAACTAATCTCTCCTCCCGTGGTATACTAAAACTTATTAATCACTGACCAAATAAACTCTATGGATAAAACCAAAACCTCCATTTTACTCATCGAAGATGATTCTTTCATCTCCGGCATGTATCAGACCAAGCTTTCCAACCTGGGCTTCCAGATGGAAGTTATTGAAGATGGCGCCGCCGCCGCCGAACGCTTAAAGCAGGACCCTATCCCGGACCTGGTTCTGCTGGATATTGTTCTGCCCAATATGGATGGCTTTGAAATCCTGGAATCTATCCGCAAAAACGACCGCACTAAAGATCTGCCCGTTATTCTTCTCACCAACCTGGGCCAGAAACCCGACGTTGAGCGTGGTATAGAATTAGGCGCCAATGACTACATTATCAAGGCTCACTACACCCCCACTGAAGTTGTAGAAAAAATCACCGAAGTCCTTAGTGTGGATAAGTCCGCAACTTAAACCGCATCTCAATATGCCCCACTTACCCTTCCAAAAGCATTCGCGTCGCCTCGAAGAGTGTTTAATAACCCCTCTCCCCTCGAGGGGAGAGGGCTGGACGAGAAGTGCTTTTAGCTCTATCAACCCTCATCCCCGCCTTCTCCCTATTCAGGGAGAAAGAATAAACTAAGTTTAGGGTCGCCCCAATAGTATGCGCTTAATCGACGACCTGCTTAGAGAAGCCGAAGAAGCTAAAGCCTCCGACGTTCACGTCACGGCTAATCGTCCCCCGTATTTTCGCGTCAACGGCGAACTAAAGGCAGTCGTTGACCAAAAACTGACCGCCAAAGAGGTCGACGCCATGGTCACTACCTTAATGGCCAAAAATACTCGCCTCAAAACCGCCTTCCAAGAAAAATTCCAGGTCGACTTCTCTTATGCTATTGCCAGCGGCACCCGTTTTCGAGTTAACGTATTCCGCCAGTCCGGCATCACCGCCGTCGCCTTGCGCCTGGTCCCCAGCCAGATAAAAACAATTGAAGATCTCAATATCCCCCCCCATATCCTCCAATTCGCCGAACAAAAGCAGGGCTTTGTATTAGCCGCCGGCCCCACCGGCCACGGCAAATCCACCACTCTGGCCGCCCTCATCGACCACATCAATACCTATCGCCGGGACCACATCATCACCATCGAAGATCCCATCGAATATCAATTCACCGACAAAAAATCCATTATCGATCAGAGAGAAATAGGCCGCGATGCCAGCTCATTTGGACTGGCCATTCGGGCCACCCTAAGGCAGGATCCAGATGTCATCCTGATTGGCGAACTGCGCGATCTGGAAACCATGCAAACGGCCCTGACCCTGGCCGAAACCGGCCACCTGGTTTTTTCCACCGTTCACACTAATGACGCCGCCCAGACCATCTCCCGGGTTATCGATTCCTTCCCCGCTAATCAGCAATCTCAAATCAGATCCCAGCTGGCCAATGTGCTCTCCGGTGTTATTTCCCAAAGGCTCCTTCCCTGGACCAAGGGCGGCCGCATCCCCGCCGTCGAAATCATGGTCGCCTCAACCGCCATCCGCAATGCCGTTCGCGAAGACAAAATCCATCAGATCATGGGCATCATGCAAACCAGCTCCGACCTCGGCATGCAAACCCTGGAATCAAGCATTCAAGCCCTTCTGGAAGCCGGCGCCATCACCGCCGATGATGCCCGCCCCTACATACTGATAGATAAAGCGGTGGTGACTGAATCCAAAGAATGAAAATCCTAATGCCAACATTTTTTAATCCCCTCTCCCCTTGGGGGAGAGGGCGGGGGTGAGGGAAAGAAATAAAAAACCAGCGTTAGGTGCAACCCAAAAATTATGCTACTATCAATACAAGTCGTATGTGGATAAATAATGAATTCTATTTATTGAGAGGAGGTGAGGGTATATGAAAAAAAGATTATCATCAGGTTTCACCCTCATTGAGCTCCTCGTGGTTATCACTATTATAGGTATCCTGGCCGCCCTGGTATTAGTCGCCTTAGGCAACGCTCGAGATAAAGCCCAAGACGCCCGAATTAAATCCGACATCGGGCAATTAAGAACGCTCGCCGAAGTTTACTATGATGATAACAACACTTCCTATCTCGGCTTTGGCCCTTGTGTTATGGGATTAGGAGCTTGTGTCGGAGGTCTCGACGTTTCCACAACTGCTCTGCGTGACGACATCGGTAACGCCGGCGGAACATTAAGTGCCGCGTCAGCCGCCACAACATTTTGCCTCTCCTCAACCTATGCGTCAGATGCAGGCTCAGCAATTAGGGTTACCGAAGCAGGCGTTGTCACCCAAGGAGCTGGCGTCGCAGCTTGCTAATAATTATTCCGGTCTCAAACAACACCCATCTCCATCCGGAGTGGGTGTTGTTGTATCTGTCGCGCGGATGTCTTCTTTCAACATTACTTCTGGTACTATGCCTTTATAAGTATGTATATTCTTTTTCTTCCGTTCCTGATTATATCCCTCGGATATTTCCTCATCGGCGCCTCCCTGGGCAGTTTTGCCAATGTAGTTATTCTTCGCTTTGGATCAAAGCCTGTAACTGGCCGCTCCCAGTGTCCCCACTGCCGTCACCAGTTGTCCCCCTGGATATTATCCCCATCCTGTCATATATTTTCCTCCGCGGTCACTGCCGCTCCTGCCGCGCCAAAATCTCCCCCCAGTATCCCCTCATCGAATTAGCCGGCGGTATCAGCGCCTTGATCATATTATTTCCCTTATTAACCATGAACCTTAATTCCGCCGCCGGAGCCATCCTTGATCTAGTCATCGTCATCACCCTAATTGTCCTATTCACCATTGATCTCCGCACCCTGCTCCTGCCCGATAAATACATCATTTTCCTCACCGTAGTAGTGGTCGCTCGTCTACTCACTACTCACTACTCACTACTCACTACAAACTATCAACTATTCACTACCACGTTATTAGGAGCAGCCATCGGTTCTGGACTACTAGGCTTATTATGGCTAATCACTCGCGGCCGGGGCCTCGGCCTCGGAGATGTCAAGCTCATGATTCCCCTAGGCCTGCTATTCGGATATATTGACACCGCCTGGCTCTTGCTCACCGCTTTTTTCATCGGCGGCCTGCTCGCCGCCGGCTTGCTGGCCGCTAAAAAAGTCACCATGAAAACAGCCGTTCCCTTCGGCCCCTTCCTGGCCGGCGCCGCCATCCTGTTTATCCTCTGGCCGGACTTGCCCCGCCTCTTAACTACCCTCATCCTCGGCAATTCATTTATCATATAACTATGAACTTATTAAAACCCCGTCATTGCAAGGAACGAAGTCCGCGTCTTTGCGTGGCCCGAATGCTCCAGCAATCCCGATTTAGAAAACATTTAAAAACCCCTCTCCCCTCGAGGGGAGAGGGCTGGGTGAGGGGTGCTTTTAGCCCTATCGACCCTCATCCCCGCCTTCTCTCTATCCAGGGAGAAGGGATTTACTGATTTTTAAAACGTTCTCTCGCATTACTTCCATGATCAAATCCAAACTCACTAAAAAACAAGCCAGCCAGCGCGTCAAACAACTGCGCCGTGAAGTCGAGCATCACCGCTATCTTTATCACGTCCTGGATAAATCCGAAATTTCCGATGGCGCTCTGGATAGCCTGAAAAAAGAACTGGCCGATCTGGAGCAAGCCTGGCCCGATTTAGCCGATCCCGCCTCTCCCACCCAAAGAGTCAGCGGCCAGCCCCTCGATAAATTTATGTCCGTTCCTCATCAACAACCCATGCTGTCTCTTCAAGACACCTTTACTTTCGATGAGCTAACTGCCTGGGACACCCGCAACCAGAAAATCCTGCCCGGCCCCTATGAATATTTCGTCCAAAGCAAAATAGATGGTGTAGCCGCATCCCTCATCTATCAAGGAGGTATACTGCGCCAGGCCGTCACCCGAGGCGATGGTAAAGTAGGGGAGGATGTCACCCATAACGTTAGAACTATTGCATCCATTCCCCTGATATTGAAAGGGCCGGCCGGCCGCCTGGAAATAAGAGGTGAAATATACATGCTGAAAAAAGATTTCGATGAACTTAACCTGAAACGGGCTAAAGCCGGACAATCTTTATTTGCCAATCCCCGCAATGTATCCGCCGGCTCTATTAGACAGCTGGATTCTCGAGTCGCCGCCGCCCGCCCGCTTCGCTTTATGGCCTGGGAAATTACCGGCGGATTGGAAATAAATAACCGCCTCACCGAATATAAACAGCTGAAAAAATTAGGCTTTCAAGTCCCGCCCGATTCCCGGCTTTTTGCTTCTCTGGGCCAGGTCTGGGTTTATCTGGAGCAAACCGAAGATACCAGAGACCAACAGCCCTTTCTCATCGATGGCGCCGTCATCAAAATAAATGACCTGTCCCAGTCCCGCCGCCTGGGCATAGCCGGCAAAGCTCCCCGGGGCTCCATCGCCTATAAATACCCCGCCGAAGAAGCCACCACCATAATTGAAGACATCATAGTCCAGGTCGGCCGCACCGGCGCCTTAACTCCGGTGGCCCATCTAAAGCCAGTCCGGGTCGCCGGCTCCACCGTCTCAAGAGCCAGTCTCCATAATGCCGATGAAATCCGCCGCAAAGATATCCGGATAGGGGACACCGTCATTATCCGTAAAGCCGGGGACATCATCCCCGAAATCATCAAACCGCTCCGCCAGTTAAGACCGGCTGATTCTAAACCTTTTGTCATGCCCGATGATTGCCCGGTCTGTCACTCGCCCATTAAACGAGCCCCGGATGGCATCATCCTTCGCTGTATCAATAAACAATGTTTTCCCCAGCAAACCCGGCGCGTTATCCACGCCGTCTCGCGCCCGGCGTTTGATATCGAAGGTTTAGGGGATAAAATCATCGCCCAGCTTCTGCAAGTCGGACTAATTGAATCCGCCCCGGACTTATGGCAATTACAGGTGGGCGATTTATTGCCGCTGGAAAGATTTGCCGATAAATCCGCGCAAAATCTGGTCTATGAAATCCAGCACCATAAACAAATCCCCCTGGCCCGCTTTCTCATCGCTCTGGGCATTCCCCAGGTCGGCGCCGTCACCGCCCAGGATATGGCTCGGGAATTTCAAACCCTGGATAAAATTTCCACTGCGGCTATTGACCAGCTCCAGGCCATTGACGGCATCGGAGCCAAAACAGCTTTGGATATTACCCATTTCTTCGCCGCCGCTTCTACCAAATCACTCATCAAAAAATATCAGGATGCGGGCGTCAATATCGCCGCCGAATCATCTTCCGGCCCCTTGCGGAATAAAACTTTTGTCTTCACCGGCTCCCTCCCCGGCCTGTCCCGCCCGGAAGCCAAGCAATTAGTTATCGCCCGCGGCGGTAAAGTGGCTTCCACCGTTGGCTCCAAAGTTAACTACGTGGTGGTCGGCCGGGACGCCGGCCGCAAGAAAAACCTGGCCCGGAAACTGGGTCTCACCATCTTGACTCCGGATAAGTTTCAGCGGATGATTTCTTGAGATGACTAACCAAATTATCACCCTGGACATAATTGATGATATTGCCCGCCTGGCCCGTCTGGGATTATCGGACAGCCAGAGGTCACAGCTGGTCACCACCCTGCGGGATGTTCTGTCGCACTTCACCAATATTCAGGACATTAATACTAAAGATGTGCCCGCTTCCGATGATGCCACCGGCCTGACCAATATTACCCGGCCCGATCTCCCCCAAGCTGCCCGCTTGGCCTCCGTCAAACAGCTCATGGACCGTGTGCCCGAAACCAAAGATGACCACATTAAAGTCAAAGCCGTATTTTCATCATGAAATACCAACCCCAACCAACAGTAGTCATGGCCAGCAGTTCCTTTAGAAAGTGTTTAACAACCCCTCTCCCCTTCAGGGGAGAGGGCTGTGCGAGAAGTGTATATAGAGATCCGACCCATATGCCCATCCCCGGTTAATAAATACTATGTTTAACACTATCAAATCCGCCCGCGCCGCCCTGCGAAACCAGGAAATTTCAGCCATGGAACTCACCAGACAATCCCTGGATCAAATCAATCAATGGGAACCGCATATTAACGCCTTTAATGAAGTCCTTCCGGATACTGCCCTCACTGCCGCCGGTGAACAAGATGAATTAATAATCGCTAATAAAGCCGGCCCTTTAAGCGGCCTCCCCATCTCCATCAAAGATGTCATCTGCACTACCGAAGGTCACACCACTGCTTCCTCCAAAATCCTGGCCAATTTTACTTCCCCGTATGACGCCACTGTTGTTAGCCGTCTCAAGAAAGCCGGCGCCATCATCATTGGCAAAGCCAACTGTGATGAGTTTGCCATGGGCGGCAGTAATGAATATTCCTCCTTTGGCCCGGTTAGCAACCCCTGGCAGATAGATAAAGTCTCCGGCGGCAGCAGCGGCGGCTCCATCGCTTCCGTCGCCAGCGGCGAAGTATTGGGATCTCTGGGCACCGACACCGGCGGCTCCATCCGTCTGCCTGCCAGTTTTTGCGGCGTGGTCGGTTTAAAACCCACTTATGGTCGGGTCAGCCGGTTTGGCGCCATCGCCTACGCCTCCAGCTTTGATCAAATCGGCCCCATCGGCCACACCGTCGCAGACACCGCCGCTATATTCACCGTCATCGCCGGACCGGATTCCAACGATGCCACCTCCGCTCCAAACCGGGTCGCCGATTACGCCTCACATTTAGGCCGCGATATTAAAGGCCTGACCATCGGTATCCCCGGGGAATACTTCGATACTGCCATTCAACCTGAAGTCGCCGCCGCCATCAAAGCCGCGCTGGCCGAATTAAAAAAACTGGGAGCAAAAACTGTCGATATATCCCTGCCGCTTACCTGGGCCGCCATTCCCGCCTATTACATCCTGGTTAAAGCCGAAGCCTCCAGCAATTTAGCCAGATATGATGGCCTGCGCTATGGCCAGCTTGATCTGTCCGCCGAAGAATTGATCGCCCGATATATCGAGGCGCGCGGCCGGTATTTTGGCCCGGAAGTAATCCGCTCCCTTCTCATGGGCACCTATACTCTATCGGCCGGCTACTTCGATGCCTGGTATAAACAAGCCGCCAAAGTCCGCGTTAAAATCAGGCGGGAATTTGCCGCCGCCTTTACCCAGGTTGATCTCATTGCCGGCCCGGTGTCGGCTGAAACCGCTTTCGCCAAAGGTGCTAAAAAAGATGATCCTCTGGCTATGTATTTAGCCGATCTGCTCACCGTTCCGGCCAGCGTCGCCGGCTTGCCCGCTATCTCCGTGCCGGCCGGTTTCAGTCAAGATCATCTGCCCATCGGCCTCCAGCTCATCGCCCCGCCCTTCCAGGAAGAACTTCTTTTCCAGACCGCCCACGCCTACGAACAATCTCAAACCTGGTGGCAAGAAATCCCATCTCTGCCGTCGTCATAGCAGTTTGTTATTTGAGATTTGCGACGCCCGCAGGCTAGTCCCGCCGCAGCGGGGAAATTTGCCAATTAGAAATTGAAAATTCTCTTTTTTTGATACCAATTTGCGCATATACTATTCAATAGTGTAAAGTGCTTTCTTATGGCTATAAATTCCAAAAAATTTAGAAATACTGTCCTGCTTTTAATTACCGAACTAAATGGCCAAATTGAAGGTAAAAAAAAGCTGGCTAAATTGCTTTATTATATTGATTTTGATTCATACGAGCGCTATGAAAAACCAATAACTGGTGACACTTATTATGCGCGTGATATGGGGCCTCTAGGCGCGAGCTTTAAATCAGAACTCAAAAAAATGGCCGAAAAAGGCGACATAAAAATTAAGCAAGTCCCCAACAGCGATGGCTATAAACCAACAGAGGTTTATACATCTCACACCAAGCCAAAAATAAACGCTCTTAATAAGCGGGAGATAGAAATGATTAAAAGAGTTGCCAGGAACTATGGAGGCTTAAGCGGTACTCAACTTGAAACTCTGTCTCATGAAGAAGCGCCCTACATTGCCACTGATCCACATGAAATCATAGATTATGAACTTGCCTTCTATAGAGAAACTGAATTCGACAGATAGCTTTACTTTTAGAGAGCATCCAGGCTTCACAAAAGAGATAAAAAAGTTTAGCCGGAAGCATAAAACTTTTATCAAGGCGCTAAAGCAATTATCAATATTATTACAAACACAATTTGATAAAAATGATCACCGCCAACCTCTAGGACCCAAGCACCTGCACAATGTATCAATTAATACCGAATATGAAATATGGAAAGTTAATTGTGTTGCCACTAAAGGTCTGAAACGCAAACAAATGCCAAGAATTTACTTTGCGCGTCGCGATTCAGAAATATTTTATCTCTGTATGGGATTTCACATAAATAATTATCAAGACAGCCAATTAAAAACCTTAGCTTATGAACGAGCAGAGCTATTTTTTGACGCGGAAAGATAGCTCAATCTACACAAACCGTCGATTGGTTATTTTGGGATGGTGACTAAGAGAGTCCTTAAAACCCCTCTCCCCTCTGCCCTGCCCGCCGAACTGGCGGAGAAAAGGGCTGGGTGAGGAGTGTATATTGAGTAAAAGTTCAC
>QIFI01000044.1 GCA_003229735.1 Candidatus Anderseniibacteriota bacterium
CATTCCTGCCAGCACTACTGCGCAACTCAAAAAATGTCTAGCGTCCCCTCTCCCCTTCAGGGGAGAGGGTAGGGTGAGGGGCATCTTTGATATCCCAACTCTCATATCTTTCAATTTACCACATCTCTACAATCTGTACGCCATATCGCCATTCCTGATAAAATCTCTATTTGTTTCTCCGTCCTTAAACGCCCGGCGCCGTAAAACCATTTCTCCTGCCCGAATATCCCGATCCACGAATTTCACCGTTACCGCGTTGCCTTTAACCGACGCCGGGCTGGTCAAAGACACAAAATATTTCTTGCCTCGGGATCCCTCAATTGGATCAAATCTAAACTTATGCCAGTCACTGTCCGCGATATCCTCGGCCTTCACCCGCACCGTCCTTAAATCTACTTGACTATCAATATTCTCCCGCACATGTAAAATCACCTCTTTATTATTGTTCCGCCCGCTAAACGTGGCCATGCCAATATCAATGCTCTCCCAATTATCCCGATCAACTTGAACCACCTGCCCCACCTCCATATCCCCGACCAGTTCTCCCGCATGCAGTGGATAATAATACAAACCCAATTGCTCATACACCCAGGCATAAGGCTCTCCCTGTATCTCCACTACATACACAGGCTTCTTATCCCTGAACTCATCCAGCACATTACTAGCCACATCGTCCGGCTCCCGCCCATACATATTTCGATAGGTCACCACATATCCCACTCGATCATCATCTCGAGAACTTAAGCTCATAGTCGTTCCCTTAAAATATGTTCGGGTCACCCCCGGATACCATGAAGCAATCACCAGCCGATCAGCCAACGGATGCCGGTTCAGCCACGCTCCCACTTGATCTAACCCTTCCCCCCATCCCTGTTGCGTCATCGGCCGGACCTTAAATGGCCCATTAAAAGCAATCGCGTAAGGCGACCAGGCCAGTGCCTGCCAGACTATCAAAACTGCTAACCCGCCTCCCACCCCTTTCCATACTTTCTTTTTCTCCGGCCATTTTTTACGAATTACCAGCCACGCCAGCCCCACTCCAACTCCCGCCAATACCGGCCCCAATACCAAAGCCGGCAGGGCATATCGATCCGACTTCTTGGCCGCTAATGAAATCATGGCCAGAAACCCCACTCCATATAATATCAGCCACAACAATGACTGCGCCCACACATGCATCCCCGATTTCTTTAACGCCAACCTAATATCCTCCCTGGCTATACTCCGCGCCAGTAATTTAGTCTCAAAAATATTTCTAGCCGTCGCTAATATCGTTCCCAATGCCACCAGCCAGGTAAATATCGTCAACCGTCCCACAATTGTCCGCGCGTAGAAGCCATTAGACGCCGGACCCGCCGCGGATTTAGCCCCTGCTCCATGATCCACCGTCACAATATTGACCACATCCCTTTGATAATAAGCGTCTAGTCCATGCTTAACCCACAATGCCGGCCAGGCCGCGTAAAAAACTACCACGCTCATCCCCAACACAAACCACCATAATCTCATCGCCTCCCGCCAGCTTCTTTCCCCGGCCAATACCCGCCAAATCAAAACTATAGCCATAAACACGAACAGCCACAATGAAGGCAAAAGTTTGGTTGCCATAGCCAGTCCTCCGGCCGTTCCTGATATAATCCACCATCTTATCCGACCATCTATCTGATTAACCAGAAACGCCAGCACCGCCACCAGCATAAACATACTAAGCAGCATATCCACATGCGCCACCTGACTCATGCCTGCCAAATACGGTTCGCTGGCTAGCAATAGCCCCGACCACCAGGCCACTCGCCGGCCAAACAATCTGCTCAATAACCAGACTGATACTCCTATCAACAACACAATTGCCGTCATCACCGGCCACACGGCCGCTTTTCTAAAATATTCCAAATTTGAAGTATCAATATCAAAACCCAATCTAGTCTCTTGGGCAAATATTCCGGCTCCGGCCAGCCAAGTTAGTGTCGCCCCCGGATGGGTGGTCACAAAAGCCCCTCCCACGTCGCCATCTCGAAAAATCTTATGCCAATACAAGCCGCTCCTGACCATCCATTTCTCCTCGTCCACCGTCATAAAAGATCCCAGCCCGGGTATCCTCACAATTAAAGCTATCAGCATTACCAGCCCTATCACCCACCTCGCCCGCATGAAGGTGTCAGGAATCTTCATTTGCGCCTATAAAATGTCAACGTATTGGAGCCATTTTCAATTCCCTGCACCGCTTCCCAATCCGTCTCCAATCCAGCTTCTATTTCTGAATATTCCATCAAAAACGAAAATCCCGTTTGTTTATCCAGCAAAAACCACCGTGCCTCCCGATAAGCATTCAGCATCTCCTCCACGGCCGGTAAAAAGGTAGTTAAGCGGACTGTATCAGTCCTGGTAAATTCATACGCGTACCATCTGGGATGTGCGATGTCCAGAGCAATATTATGCCCGGACAGATAAGGCACCACCGCCGCTCCGGTAAATATCACCTCATCCATCGGAATATTATCCTTGGCCCAAACTGCCGCTTCTTTAATCGCCCCTTGCTGGAAAGTACCCGTGTGTTCATATACTAAAGTCACGAATCCCGACACAAACAACGCCCACATCAACACTCCTCCCGTGACCGCCGCCAATATCCATCTTAGCGGCCGGCCAAAATATTGACCAAATTTGCCCTGGGCCAAAACTGCCAACCTGTCCCATATCATCGGTGCTCCCAAACCGGCTAGAATAACCAGCGGGGGCAAGAATTCTCCAATGTAGTTAGCGTGAAATTTAATCCAGTTCATATAGAAAAACACCAGCCCCCCCAGCCAAAGCGGCGCCAATAGCGCTGTTGATAAACGCCTATTCACCACCGCCCAGCCAAATACTTTATCATCTTTAGCTTTCCGGCCCACCATCGTAGGTACCGCCGTCCGCCTAAGTACATTAGGCGGCATCTTTATCGGTTTCTTCCTCGCCTTGTTTTCTGCATCCCGCCGGGGCACTTTCAGCTTCATTGCCTCCCGCGCCGGCCTCGGCAATAGCGCCGCTATCACTAACACCACAGCCATCGCATACCACAATCCGGCCATTCCAAAAACCATTATACTGCTCCCTTCATACTCCGTGAAAAATCCCCAAGCCCACCAATAAACCCATAACGGCCCTATCCAGCCCACCTTAGGCAATACCTGATCTAATACCGTCATGCTCTTGCTAGCCATCTTTTTCCGCCACACCGCCCCTAAAAATGATCTCACCCACCGCTCTATCGTCAAGCCCAACCCCACCATAGATAATAAAATTAGCGGCAAAGACTCCCGGAAAAAAGGCGTCATGCCGCGCAATGAATAAGCTCGCACCTGTTCTATTTGTTCCGGCTCCACCGCCGACAATCCATCTTCAGCCGAATTCACTCCCAATGCCTCCCAAAATCCCTCCACCCCATATACCAAACCCGCCCCGGTCAGAAATATGCCTATCACTATTAAAAAACCCACACCCACCGCCAGCAAATGCTTGATTCTGTGCCGCCAATCAATCCCTTCTAATAATATTAAAGCCAACGGCACTAATCCTACCGCCAACACGCTCTTTCTGGATACTACCCCCAGGCCCAGCAAAATTCCGGCCGCCAGGAACCAGCTGGTATCAGCCGGGGCTTTAGCCACTGAAGATATCGTCAGCCGCGGCGTGCCCCCTCTAAGCGCCATCAACAACACCGCGATTCCCGACGCCGCGAAAAATATCGCCATGGATTGCGTATGCACATACACATTAAACACCGTCGTCACGCCAAACAAAGCCCAGGTTGCCGCCGCCGCCAGCCCCGCTTTGCGCCCGCCTAATTCCCGGCCAATGATGTATAAAGGTATCAATGTCAAAGCTCCTATAACCACTGATGATAAACGTCCGGCCAGTATCGAAGAACCGCCAATCAATCGCCATAAAGACACCCAGGCTATAAACAGCGGCGCTTTTACATAACCATCACCACCGGCCAGTTTACCCTGTAATAAACTCCGAGCATCATACAGATAATTACCTTCATCATTAGTCACCGGCATCTCCACCGCGTACGCAATTCGCATCCCCACTGCCAGCAGCAGCAATAGCCACATCAGCCGCCTGGTTAGCTTCCGCCGATCCTGATATAACCGACTGCTCTGCTGATACATCCGGCTCGCCGCCACCACCAGCACTAACCATAACAACCCCGGCAAAGCCACCTTCAACCACAGCAAATAGCCGTCCTTCCGCTCATTCCAGGTCAACACAAATGTTCTGGCGAACTCCCGGGATTTATTATAAGCCGCCAGCCTGACCGGCAATCGGTAATGATCCGCGAATGCTATATCAATGCTCTGCTTGCCCGACCTGGCCCACACTTCTCCATCCACTTGAGATTCATCCTGATCTTTAACAATAAAAGCCGTCCCCAAATAATAGGGATCTCGGGTATCCAAATCCACCGTCACCGCTCGGCCTGGAGACGATCCGTCAGCTTTAATATAGAAGAAATAGTTTTTGCCCCGCGAATTCTCCAGCGGCTCAAACGTAAACCGATAAAACTGATTATCTCCTAACTGCGACACCGCTACTCTGGCCACTCTTAAATCTCTCCGGCTGTCAATCGATTCCCGTACATGCAATTCCACTATTCCGCCATTCTCCCGCCCCGAATAAGTGGCAAACATTACCGATATCCCGGCCAGATTATCCTGCCCGGCTTGTATGGTCTGCCCCACTAACACCCTCTCGGTTAACTCCCCCGCGTTGGTGGTATATCCAGCCTGCTGATATCCGGTAGTTAATACGGTTATCACTTGCGCGCCAACCGCCGCTCCCACGGCCAGTACTAAACCAATAACCAACCAGATTTTATATGACGTAGCCATCAATCCTAAATGTTTATCATATTATATAATCTACCAACTACTCACCACAAACTAATAACCTACCAATAATGCTCCTGATACTTCTGATAATAATCAACCATTTTCTTTATCCCCGCCTCTAAACTAACGGCCGCTTGCCAATCCGTCAGCTTAGTCAGCTTACTGGTATCAGCCGCGTAATCCCCCGTCTCATTTTTTTCATAATTTTCCGGCCAGGGCACCTGCTCTTTCTGTCCCGATCCCACCGCCTTAATCACCGCGTCCACCATCTCCCCAAACTTCACTCGCTCCCGAGTCCCCACATTATATGCTTCTCCCGCCTGGCCCCGCGACAGCACCAGCAATATTGCCGTCACTAAATCATCAATATACAAATAGTCCCGCTCCTGCTCGCCATCACCAAAAATATTTATCGTCGCCCCTTCCATGGCTTGCCGCATAAACCATCCCACGATCGAATATTTACTATGCTTCATCTGCTGTCTAGGCCCATAGGGATTGGGAATCCTTAGCGAAACCGCCCCCAATCCAAATTCATGAGCATAATAATTCATATATTTCTCCCCCAGCAGTTTATGGATTCCATACAGCGATAGGGGATTAGTCGGGTGGTCTTCTCCCACCGGCAAAGACATAATCTTCCCATACACCAATCTCGAAGAAGAAAACAATATCCTGCCTCTGGGCGCGAATTCCCTCATCGCCTCCAACACCGTCAGCGTCCCCCGCCCATTAATGTCCAAATCGTCAAATGGCTTAATCTTGGCATCCAGATAACTCACCTGCCCCGCCAAATGAATTATATAGTCGGCTCCCTCCACTGCCTCATTCATCACCTCTAAATCCCGCACGTCACCATCCACCAGTTCAATCTTATCTCCGATACCTTCCACATTAAAAGTATTTCCGCCATACATTGCCAGCAGTGCGTCAACTATCACCACCTCCGCTCCCAACTCCACCAGCTGATGAGCGATATTACTCCCGATAAACCCCAATCCCCCGGTAATCACCACTTTCTTATTATTATAAGTGGTCATTAAATCATTAGTCATTGATTGGTCGTTGGTCATTAGGACTTGGTCATTACACTTCTATACAGCCTATCATACTCCCCCATAATCTCCCGCCAGTCATACCGGCTGGCCAGCTCCCGGCTTCTGGCTCCCATTCGTTTCCGCAAACCAGCATCGTCAATCAGTCCGGCTAACTTATCAGCCAGGTTATCAATATCATCACCTTTAATCAGATATCCATTCTCCCCCTCATGCACCACCTCATTATTCCCGCCCACGTCACTGGCAATAATCGGCAGTCCGCATCCCATCGCCTCCAGAATCACCGAGGGCATTCCCTCCGACAAAGAAGTCAGCACAAAAATATCCGCGTATTGATAAGACTTTTCCAATTGATCATAAGGCACCGTCCCCACATATTTTATTACTTCCGACACTCCCAATTTTTCCGCTATCTCATCCAATTTTTCCCGATGGGCTCCATCTCCCACTACCTCCACCTCAAATGGCACCGATACTTTACTCTGCACTTTTGGCAAAGCCTGCACTACCCGCTGAAAACCCTTCCGGGGAATCAACCGGCCAATAAACAATAATTTTACCTTAGGATTAGCCGACCGCTCCAGCGGTCTAAACCGATCGGTCTCCACTCCATTAGGAATTACCTTAAACTCACTCACCACATCCGATTCTTTCCCCAATCGAGCTAAATCTTTAGAACACACCGTTCTGAACTCCGCTCCTCTCCATATTTTTCGCAATAGGGGAGTAATAATTGGATATATCTTCTTATATCGAGACGGATTCGCCCCCGGAATATCCGATCCCCCGAAATACACCGCGTACGGAATCCCCTTCAATATCTTTAAATTCCACGCCGCCCATCCCGCCGGCACCGCGAAATACGCCTGCGTAAAATCCACCTTATGCCGCCCGGTATAAAACCAGGTGTAAACCAGCGCCGACACCCCAAAAATAATCAGCTCCCAGGCCGCCGCGTAATTCTTATACCTCCGCACCGCCAGAATCCGAATTACCAGTGCCCCATCTATAATTTCCCGCTTCGGCAAATCCTTATACCGGGAAGTTATCAGCGTCACCTCATGTCCGGCCTTCACTAGATACCGGATCGCGTACTTAGTCACCGTTGATCCGCCTCCGCCAATCGGCGGAAACTCATTGTTTATCAATAGTAATTTCATCCCGTTAGAGACAGGAACCGCTTCAATCTATTCTTTAAATAGCGTTTTCCCATCCCGGTTTTTAAGTATTTCTCACGCGCATAAGCATCTCCTCTATTAATACAAGCCTCATAATAAATAAGCTGAAAAGGCCCTCGACCCTTAGTAGATCTCACTTTTTCACAAACATGCAGATTGAAGCGGTTCCGCAGGTCACTAGTGCAGCCAGTGTAATACTTATGATCCTTCATACTACGCATGACATACATATAATACATATAAACATTTCAGTGACCTGGTCTCTAACGGGATTATTCAAACCCATCCACACGCTTAATCGAATAGGCTTTCTTCTCCGCGTAATACGTATGCGCCACCACGTCAGCTATCACTCCCGACAATAAAAATTGAAAGCCCAGCAGTACCAATAGCACCGCCAATAGCGGCGTCGATCTATTAGCCAAAGAAATAATCCTGAATAGCCACAACCCACCCAGAGTTCCCCCCAATATAAAACCAGCCAATATAATCACTCCGCCAATCGTTCCAAAAAAGTGCATTGGCCGAGCCGAATATTGAATCCAGAATTTAACCACGATTAAATCCAGAAAACCCTTTAGCTTTTTCTTAACTGAATAATTTGTCCGGCCATGTTTCCGCGGATGATGCCTCACCACCATCTCCCCCACCTTAAAACCCTTCCATGACAACAGCGCCGTGATGTATCGATGCATCTCCCCGTACAGCTCCAGATCTTCCAAGGCTTCCTTCTTATAAATCTTTAAACTGCATCCATGGTCATGAATCTTCTCGCCGGTCACCCATCGATGCACCGCGTTTCCCAGCTTGCTTAATAACACCATGCCCGCGCTATCCCGTCGATTTTTTCTCCAGCCCGATATCACATCCAAATTTTCTTCCCTCATCTTCTTGAGCATGGCCGGAATATCCGCCGGGTCATTCTGCAAATCAGCATCCAGCACCATCACCAGATCCCCCCTGGCGTAATCAAAACCCGCCGACCAGCCCGCCGTCTGCCCGAACTGTTTCCGAAAAGTAATAACTTTTACCCGATTATCCCGCTTTCTCAACTCCTTAAGCTTCTCCCCCGTACCGTCCCGACTGCCGTCATTAACCGCGATTAACTCCCACTCCTCACGCAAACCCTCCATCACTGGCACAATAGCCTCATATAAAGGCTCGATAGAACTCTCCTCATTATGTGCCGGCACCACCACTGAATACTTCATAAAATAAATATACCTTATATTCCCCACTAATTACTCGATTATCAAGTCGTCACTATACAATGTCTAACTCCATAAGTAAACCTCCAGTCTTGTAACCGCTCACAGGTCGAGGGGATCCCCTCTCCCTGCCCGCTTTAGCGGGCATATGATAGGGAGAGGGTTAGGGAGAGGGTAAAAATAATATG
>QIFI01000043.1 GCA_003229735.1 Candidatus Anderseniibacteriota bacterium
AGTAAAAATTCAAAAACGGGCCCCCGGCCCGTTTTATGTAACTACAATTCTCTATGCGATTGCAAAGATGCACTATACATCTTTTTTGCGTCTTGCATGTTTCAATTGGAAAAGACGCTTTCCAATACTCTGTAACGAGTAAAGTACTACTGATGCCAAAAGCATGCAGTAATACTCGACCTACCAGTGAATAACACCGGTAATTTATCTCCCTAGAAAGGAGGTGATCCATCACCAGGTTCCCCTAGCGATGCCTTGTTCACATTGTTACTCCGTTGTTAACTAAACTTTAGAAGTTCAACTTCCAAAGTTTCAGTCGTAACGTGGTGTGGTCATTTCTGCTACGCCCTGCACCCAACGTGGTGCGGGGCCACACTCCCTATGTCGCCACAGGGGTCGGACTATATCTTCACCCTGAACCCAACGTGGTTCAGGGGCCTGGCGTATAGTCTCTGAGGATTCCCGGCATAAAGCGCCGGGCCTTTCCTGCTGATTGTCTGCACCTGAAACATTATCACGCATATAACATCAGAACATAAGTTATCTTATTGTTCTATTTTATCACGAATGCGTAGTTCAGGATACACAGGGTTTCCAGCATATAGCCAAATTTATTCCCAGCCGTTACCGGCTAAGAGTCGCAAAAGGTTTACGACTTATTCCTAATCACTGACCTTACCGTGGCTCCCCATAAAGGGGATCTTCGGGTACTGTCAGCTCTTCTGAATTGACGGGCGGTATTATGGGTTAATAAAGTCGTTTATTACCCAACACCACCGGACGAACGGTTTTCCCGTATCCTGGCGGTTCCCACTTCTCAATGGGTTCGCTCCTTCCCTAAAACATAATTTAGGTACTATGAACTCTGCTGACTTCTTGCATACCATCTATGAATAATTACTTATCCCTATAGTTCGTTCGTATTCAGTATATCATACTTCCTACGAACAAACAGCATACAAGATCTCCCTCGATCACTGTATTCACCATTTCACACCATCTTCGATATCCCTGCGCCAATATCTATATTATTTTACAGATAGCTTCCCCATGTACTCGATGGGTCGCTGATAGATATGGCCTATGACGGATATTCAAGCTGGTGCGTGCTACTTTCGCCCTTCACCCGAAGAGTCACCTCTTTTGGGCTGCGATTTCGCTTCACGAATTCTGTTTATTCATGGTCGGATTTTCACCGACTGGCGGATGCAGCTGCAAGGCATCCGAGTACAAAGCCCGAGAACGTATTCACCGCAGCGTGGCTGATCTGCGGTTACTAGCGATTCCAACTTCATGGAGTCGAGTTGCAGACTCCAATCCGAACTGAGATTGGGTTTAAAGATTAGCTCCCCCTCGCGGGTTCGCGTAAGACTCATTGTCCCAACCATTGTAGCGCGTGTGTCGCCCAGGGCGTCAGAGGATCATGCTGATTTGACGTCATCCTCACCTTCCTCCGCGTTAGCCGCGGCAGTCTCATATGAAAAGCAACATATGACGAGGGTTGCGCTCGTTACCTCACTAAAGAGAACATCTCACGACACGAGCTGACGGCAACCATGCAACACCTGCCTAACGATCTCGAAGACATTTCCCGTTTCTGGGAAATCACAGTTAGGTTTCAAGCCCTGGTAAGGTTCCTCGCTTATCATCGAATTAAACCACACGCTCCACCGCTTGTGCGGGCTCCCGTCTATTCCTTTGAGTTTTAAGCTTGCGCTCGTACTACCCAGGCGGCCAACTTAACGCGTTAGCTTCGACACTGAGAGGGTCGATACTCCCAATGCCTAGTTGGCATCGTTTACGGCGTGGATTACTGGGGTATCTAATCCCATTCACTTCCCACGCTGTCGTCCCTGAGCGTCAGGACAGGACCAGTAAGCTGCCTTCGCAATTGGTGTTCCCTCTGATATCAACGCATTTCACCGCTCCACCAGAAGTTCCGCTTACCTCTCCCTGCCTCAAGAATGGCCGTATCCACTGCAGATTCAAGGTTGAGCCTTGAGATTTAACAGTCGACGCACCATCCCGCCTGCGGACGCTTTACGCCCAATAAATCCGGGTAACGCTTGGGGCTCATGTATTACCGCACCTGCTGGCACATGATTAGGTGCCCCTTTCTGCTTAGGTACCGTCAAAAATTCTTCCCTAAGAACAGCAGTTTACAACCCGAAGGCCTTCTTCCTGCACGCAGCGTCGCTCGGTCACACTTTCGTGCATTGCCGAAGATTCGACTGCAGCCACCCGTAGGTGTTTGGACTGTGTCGCAGTTCCAATGTTGGGGATCATGCTCTCACACCCCCTACCCGTCGTAGCCTTGGTGAGCCGTTACCTCACCAACTAGCTGATAGGACGCAGGACCATCCGGACGCGATAAATCTTTACTGATCCGCCATAATAGCGGACCAGGCTATGGGGTATTATCTCACCTTTCGATGAGTTATTCCCCACATCCGGGTCGGTTCCCTACGCGTTACTAACCAATTTGCCACTCCCTCGCGCTTCACGCGAGGCGCAGATACTCGCGGATAACACGCAAATACTCGCAGATGACGTCGTCGTATCTGCGTAAATCCGCGTTTTATCAGCGTTAATCCGCGCCTGGTGCGAAGCACAAGGGCGTTCGACTTGCATGCCTTATCCACGCTGCCAGCGTTCACCCTGAGCCAGGATCAAACTCTTAGTTAAGACCACAAACTCGAAAGTTCGTGGTAGACGTAGTTACTCGAATTTTGAATCTGGACTAGCCAGATTCTAATTTTAGAATAGATGTTCTTTAGCCAATAAACGTTAAAAAACATTCAAGTTGACTAAAGAACTCTGTGCATCTGGCAGGAATAAATCCAACCAGCTTTGCAATCGCACAGAATTTTGTAGTTTCTTAATCGTGACTCACTATCACTCGTCACGAGTAATCAGTAACTCGTAATCAGTAACTCGTAATCAGTAATTACGGACGCGCCGCTATTACTAGTTACCAGTTACCAGTTACCAGTTACTAAGTTACCCGTGGCGAACAAAAGTGAGCCACGATCTATTTTATTGTCGAAGTTCAATCAATCTCTAGCAGTTAAACAATTCGCAACCAAAAAAGAGGACTCTCGCATCTCCCTCTTTTCTGAACACGACGAGAAAAATTAACTTATTATCATTTAACAGCCACGTTAATAATGATAATCATTATCATACTTGTCTCCCATATCCTGTCAAGCAATAATCAGCATCAATATTATTGTCACCACTATTCCCAGGCCCGCTCCGGCCAGCACTTCCGATCCTTTATGCCCCAACCGCGACTCCAGGTGGGGAAACTTCTCCCGCTCCTCCGGCGTCAATTTAGCAATTAATCCCCTAAGCGCCCGTCCGTGCCTCCCTAAAAATATTCTCATCCTCAAGGCATCATCCAGAATAAAAATTACTACCGCCACCGCCATCGCGAATGCCGAGTTCATCACTCCCTCCGCCATCGCCACTACCGTAACCAGTGAAAAGGCAAATGCCGTATGAGCGCTGGGCATGCCCCCATATCTAGGCATGCTGTGGCCCTCCTCGTCTAAATGCTTCCGGTAACTTCGATCAAAAGCCAACTTGGAAATTTGCGCGATAAGCCCCACCAGAATAGGAATTAAAAACAACGGCATAATCATAATTTAATACTACCAGTCCGACCCCAAAAACCCCCAATTTTTTCTGGGGGTGGGAAGGTTCTCCCTCTCTCCGGGGAGAGCAGATCCGTTCCCCTCTCCCCGTTGGGGAGAGGGCGGGGGTGAGGGGCGTCGTCGTGTTTGAAAATTAGTACTTGTAATTTATTTGAGGTTTGATGCTTGAGATTTGAAAATTAATAGTCAGTGTTCTTCCCGCCACTTCTTAATCTCCTCATGGTTTCCGCTAAGCAATGCCTCCGGCACTTTCCAGCCCTTAAATTCCTCCGGCTTCGTATACTGCGGATATTCGATCCGTTTCCCCTCTCCTAAGTTAGGAGAGGGGTTAGGGGTGAGGTCTGATTTTCTACCCTCGCCCTCTCCCTTATCAGGGGAGGAAACACTATAAGATTCTTCCTTCAGCGATTCCGCGTTGCCTAAAACTCCCGGCACCAGCCGCGCCACAGCTTCCACCACCACCATCGCCGCCGCTTCCCCGCCATTAAGCACATACGGCCCAATTGATATTTCTTCATCCGCTAAATGATCCGCTACTCGTTGATCAATCCCCTCATATCGTCCGCAAATCAATACCAGCTGATCCAGCTTCGCGTACTCCTCCGCCTTAACTTGCGTAAACTGCTCCCCCCTCGCCGACAAAACCACAATCCGAGTTTTCTCCCCCTCTTTTGAGGGGGAGCGAGAGGGGGTGTTTCTGGTCATTTGAACATTGGGATTTGATTGGTCATTGGTCATTGGGAATTGGTCATTGATTGAATCGATTGCCTTGGCAATTGGTTCGATTTTAAGCACCATCCCCGCCCCGCCCCCATAAGGCGTATCATCCACCGTCCGATGTTTATCCGTAGTAAAATCCCGAATATTAATCGCTCCCACCTCAATCAATCCCGCCTCCTGCCCCCGCCCAATAATACCCGTCTCTCCAAACGGCTTAAACAATTCCGGAAAAATTGTCAGTATATCAAAACGCATATCTATATAGTAATCAGTAATTGGTAACTAGTAACTAGTAAATTGACAAACAAACTCGCCAGATAAGGCGAGTTTGTTTCGATTTCTATCTCTGAATTTATATGTTCAGGTCGTCGATAGCATCTTCCACAGATTGTGCTTTCTCCTCGGTAACTTCCTTTGGAGCTTCACTTTCTGCTGGTGCCTCCGCGGCCGCCGGTGGACCCTCTGAACCTTCCGGTTCATTGATTTTCAGGTTCACCCGGGCATTGTTCTTAGCCCCAATCACTCTAAGCAGAGTGCGGACTGATTTTGCTGTTGCTCCCTGTCGGCCAATTACCTGGCCCATATCCTCGGGGCTAACAGTCAAAGTTAAGAGCACGCCCATCTCGTCAACTGTGCGATCCACCGCTACATCGTCCGGATGATCCACAATTGACTTGACCACGTATTCGACGAACTCCTGATCATGACTTGGTCGCTGTTCAGCCATAATTAAGTTCGTGAATTACTGTTTAACTGATTAATGAATGTACTTCCGATGCTGGTGTTTTGACACGTCGACCACGCACCTAACCAAGCTCGGGTACCCACCAAGTTATCACAAACCTCCGGCAAATTCAAGCCTTCAACAAAAACTGCCCATCCAGCTTCAGCTCCTGCTATAAATCTTGATATCATTGGAACGCCATCCGGTGTCATTTTTAATTGTATCGATCAACACCCAGTCGCGTCCAAATAATTCAATCAAATTAGCTTCAGAGCGAAGATATGAATAATCAGTCAGATGTTCAACTATCCCCCATTTAGTTGATCCGTTTCTAATTTCTGCCTCGACCTCATCAATAGGAGGCAAAAAAGAATCGCGAGTGGCGGCCGAAATAAATTTATAGCGATACCACATAGGGTGAGAAATGTTGCCAATCACGTCATGATCTGATAAATACGGAATAATCACCACCGCCGTAAAAATGGGCTCATCCGCGGGGACGTATTTTTGCAGCTGCGCCGCCGCTGTTTGAATAGCCTGTCTGGTAAACATACCGGTCCACGGCTTGATATAGGCGCTCCACAGACTTGCTGACGTGGCCACTACAATTATTGCCATAGCAACTCTTCCCCGCTTAGGCCAGTGGAGATGTATCGTAGCCAGCGCCAAGGAGGACAATAAGGCAATCGGTATAAAAAAGTCGATCAGATATTCAGGCAGGAATACCGGCCAGCCCATGTAAATACCCGCCAGCGCCAGAAGCCAAATCAGAGGTAAGGCCGGTCTAAGTTCTTGGCGGCGAAGTTGGAAAATCGACCAGGCCATACCAAACGCGGCGGCCATAACCAATCCACCGCCTACTCGGCCCAGCACCATAAAAGCTCCCCCCGCACTGGCCTGCCCGGCCATGCTTGAAGTGTCTTGCCACCATATATCAGCATAAGCCAGGCCGATAGCTTCAAATACCCCCGCTGATCCGTATAAAAATCCGGCCATAATTAACCATGGCAATAGCATCGCCAGTAAACCCATTACGGCTGGCGCTATTGATTCAATCCTTGATGTCTTGGGCGCCAGCATCCACAGATAAAAGGCAGGTACGACCATAACCAGGCTCGTCTTACGAGAGGCATAAGCTAGTGCCAATAGCAAGCCGGCCGCGAAAGCGGCTAGATAAGGACGTTTAAGGGTAGATGAAAGTAGCATTGCCCGCCACCACATAACCAGAAACGATCCGGCAAACAAACCAGCCACAGTTTGAGTGATACCTAATACTTGCATGGGTATGGGAATAACCACCAGCCAAAGAATAACCGCCGCCATTCCGGCCGGCCGGCCGCCAATTTGTTTTGCCAGCCAGGCCAATGGTATAACCGTGAGTAAACTGGCCAGCAGAACAACCAATCGGGACGCGTATAGTGAGCCATTGGTCAGCCACACACTAACAGCAAAGAGCATCGCCGGCACCGGGGCTTTAGTAATTATGTCACCGCCCGGTAACTTGTATTCGTAAAGCAACTTAGCGTCAAACAAATAAGCGCCTTCGTCATTAGTAAAAGGGTGTTGCCAAACAAACAGCAGACGTAATCCTAAACCAATTAACACAGTTACCAGTATTACCTGCTGCCCTCTGCTCATGTTTTTATTGAGCCCTACCTCTAATGGGCCCTAATATGGAATCGGCGGATAACCTATATCGTCAGGTGGGTTGTTGTAGGGATCATAAGGATCAGGCGCAATTTCACCATTATCATATGGATCAACCACCACTTCAAAAGTCATAGTATCAGTCACCACTGTGCCATCTTTATCTTTAGCCGTGAATATCAGGGTATTGGTACCGGCTTTTACCACGTCAGATCTAAGTCTCCCACCCACCACGCTGTCACTCAAATCCACCCACGGCGCGCGGGCGCCCAGGAACTGACTCACCCCCTGCGCCAGCGCCAGAACTATCACCAGCGCCGCTACTATGCCCAGGATCAGCCACGTCTTCTTTTTTTGTTGATCAGTTAATTCCATACTATGAGATAATTTAATTGCAAGGTCCAGCGCTCAAATCAGGTGAATGATCACCAGTCCAATCATTACTGGTAAGGATTCGTCCGTTTAATTCCCACTGCTGACAGCCCAGGCTTGAATGAGCTGTTTCCGCCAGTTGCACGCGGACATCAATTTTACTGCCCAGGCTGAAACGCTCACCCTCATCCGGTGCGATAAATCTGGCTGTCGGCCCCGCCACCGGCGCCGGTTGCGGTTTGGGATCGCTCCTTCTATCGCCACCGCCGTCGCCTCCTCCACTGCCATCACCGCCGCCCCCGCCCCCATCGCCTCCTCCGACGCCTTCAGGTTCCGCGATGGCCTGTTTAGGTAATGCCGGTAATACGAATAAGGCAATTTTTTCCATTTGAAAATATTTTTCTACAATCAGCTTCCTGGTAACCGGATCGCGCTTTCGGGTGAATACCACCACCCGACCTTCCTTAATCCTGGGAATCCTAACCGGTATCAATGTTTGATTCGGTTTAACAAAATAAGCCAGCGTCCGATATTGACTGAATGTTGAACGTCCGAACAATGATTTCTTTTCAACGGCCATTTCCAGTTTTCTAAGATGGGGTGAAGCCGCTAACTCCAGAGTGACTAAACTTCCCTGTCTAACATTCAGGCGCGGACTGCCCTTTTTAATAACCCGAGCTCCCAGAAACTGGCTAAAAACAATAGCCAGAATAATCACAATTAAAACCACCGCCCCGATAATTATCCCTGTTCCTTTACCACGACGGGGTCAATTGACCGGCACCTCCGGCGCTGTAATATCCGAAGCCGGATTAATCTCTTCCGATGGCTTGATTAATTGAGAGGATGGCTGCTCGTTCACAATGAAAAACTAATGTTAAATACTTTCAACCTTTATCATAGCACATCGCACATAAAAACTGCTAGTTTAAGACAGTCTCATATGTATCTGAACTTATGCACCCCACGGCCCACCACATCCTTGACGCTTCACATATATTCTTTCTGATAATATCGATCAAAAACTTCCTAAAAACTTCCCATTAAATAACAAACCTATTTCTGGGATAACTTGAGTATAGAAGTGCTGAGTAGGACAGCAAACGACAGTGGGTATTTACTGGTGGAAAAAGTATCTAGACATTGGGTGCCACTTTAGTCCTCTACTCTACAGCGTAGCTGGCAAAATCAATCTTTCGAAAAGTGGATAGATAAGGCAAAAGTGCCTGCTCATCTTCAGTGGATACACTAATAAAATAATTAGATGTGTCATCGGTGTGCCATAAATCTATGCTGTCGCTTCCGTAGTTTTCCGTCATAACACTACGTTGCCAAGACAAACTTCCTATTTGTACGTTCATTTGTGGCTTGTAATTAAGTGGCCTATTTGGCGACGCGTGGATAATGATGTCAGCTATCGGTCTGACCGTATAATCACAATTGTCTTGAGAAAGAGAGCAGTACCACTCTAGCACTCTTTTTTCTGGTGAATAGAATCCAAACGATCTTCTGTCCGGGGTCGGCTCACCTTTAATATCTTCGAGTGTCAAGTTGCTCAAAGCACTAGTGTTTGGCAAGTTTCTTTCGACCGCCCAATCAATAGGTATATCAATGGCAAACTTGCCATCGTAACTAACAAAAGTTTTGAGTTCTTTTGTCATTTCGTATGGCTTTTGGAATTGAGGTACTTGGTTTGTCTCAGGAGACGAAGTAGTTACTGGCATTGATGTAGGAATAGCCATGTCAAGACCCCCATCACGTTTACTGTAGAAGTAAACAGTGCCAACAAGAGCAATTGCCAGGGTTACTAATAAGGCATCTTTAACAATTGATTGAAACTCATTCATAACAGTAAATTAATTTAAAGTATGGTTAATGTCAATTTTCCTCTTTATTCAGAAATAACGAAGCAGGCCAAAGCTAAAGAGAAAGGTTAGGTTTTAAGATAAACCACCCTTAGGACGGCCCTCAACCTTACCATTAAGCAACTTACCAATCGTTGCTACAACTTCTCACTATTATCCAGCCCCTCTTTTTTTTCTCCACTAACTTCAGGTTTATCATCCACTGGAGCTTTCTTCTGTTCTCCTTTTGGCCCTTCCGCTTTCCCTTCTTTCTTAGACGCCTCGTCGTTCTGACTATCTGTTTCTGGTGACTCATTACTTGCAGCAGTCGGCTCGCTCTCATCTTCCTTCTTCTTCGGCCGCCAGCTGGTAACTTTTTTAGCCTTAATCACCTTATTATCTACCAACAGATTATGAACCGTAGCCGTTGGCTTAGCTCCTTTATTTATCCATTCTAATACAACTTCTTTATTCACCTTAAACACATCTGTATGCGGATTATATGGCCCTAAATCAGCCACAAACTTCCCCTTAATAGGAGCTCCACGATCAGCCACCACCACTCGGTAAGTGGCAAAATTTTTCTTTCCTCTTCGCTGTAAACGTATTCTCAACATGGTTTTGTGATTCTAATTCAAATACCTCTTTATGTCAAAAAGTCTCGCAAAGCGTCTGAAGACCCAATTACTCCCCTCTCCCCTTTGGGGAGAGGGCCAGGGTGAGGGGGCACCGCAACATCGTATTTATTCATTTGACATTTGAGCTTGATTTGACATTTGGATTTTGAAATTTGAATTTTAAGAAGATTCAATCTTCTTGAGTGCCTGCCGCGCCGCTTCCTGCTGGGCCTCTTGTTTGCTTGATCCTTCTCCTTCTCCCATTTTTTCATCACCCGCGAATACTCCAATTACAAAGTGCTTATCATGATCCAATCCTTCTTCCTTCAACACCTCATAATTAGGGGTGACTCTGTATTTTTCCTGTGCTAACTCCTGAAATCTACTCTTGCTATCTATATGTAGGCCCTTCTCAACCACTTCCGGTAATTTAGACACAATAAATCTGGTTATAAAATCACCGGCCGCTTCATATCCCCGGTCCAGATATAAAGCTCCCACTACTGCTTCAAACGCGTTGGCCAGAATATAATATCGAGCCTTGGGACTGCCTTTCTGCTCGCCTCGACTTAACAGCAAATAAGCATCCAGGTTCAATTCTTCATCCGCCACTCGAGACAGCATTTCTCCCCTCACCACTGCCGCTCTAAGATTAGTTAATTCCCCCTCCGGCAATTGATAATGTTCGTAAAGATGATCAGTCACCACCAGTTCCAGCACCGCGTCCCCCAAAAACTCCAACCTCTCATTATGATCCAAATGCCAATTCTTGTGTTCATTCAAATACGACCGATGAGTCAAAGACTGCTTAAGCAGGTCCTGATTCTTAAATTCATATCCAATTGTCTTCTCCAAAGATGATAAATCTTTCATACTGTAACCATTTTAATCAGTAGTATAATTTTCGCTAGCAGCCGTAGTTTTTAAAATTGACTGAAAATTAGAAATTAAAAATTGCGACGGCCGCAGCCTAGTGCCGTTACACATTAATTTCCCCACCTAACTAACATAAACTTACTGCTATAATTAGTCATTTTTGAGTCATTCTTACTACTTAAAAC
>QIFI01000047.1 GCA_003229735.1 Candidatus Anderseniibacteriota bacterium
ATGAATAAATATCTGATCACCGGCGGAGCCGGGTTCATCGGCTCTCATGCCGCCCGCCATCTTTTGTCTCGAGGAGAAAAAGTGGTTATCCTTGATGATTTTAATGATCGCTACGACCCGCGCCTCAAAGAAGCTCGCGTCGAGCATTTTTTTACTGATGCCCTGCCGCCCCTGGTCATCAAAGCTGATATCCGCGAATTATCTCAACTTCAACTTTTGTTCAAACAGCACAAATTTGATTATGTCATCCACCTGGCCGCCTGGGCATCCGTACCCACCAGCATTGATAGACCTCACATCTACACCAGTGTCAATGTAGATGGCACCGTCAATATTCTTGAAACTGCTAGACAACACAACATCAAAAATCTGGTTTTTGCCTCCAGCTCCTCTGTTTATGGCGGCCGCCAGGACGTCCCTTTCAAAGAAACTGATCATGTCAACTTGCCCATTTCCCCCTATGCCGCCACTAAAGTAGCCGGCGAAGTCATGTGCGCCGCCTGGAATCACTTATATAACCTGCCCATCAGCTGTCTACGCTTCTTCACCGTTTACGGCCCCTGGGGCCGCCCGGAAATGGCCATTTTCAAATTCGCCGAGGCTATTTTAAGAAACCAACCCATCCAAATGCGCGGCCGCGTCACCGAGCGTGATTTCACCTACATCGACGATTGCGTCGCCGGCATCATCGCCGCCATCGATCGCCCGCTCGGCTACCGCATCTTCAATCTCGGGGAATCAGACAGTGTCCCCCTCCCCCGATTTATTGCCGCTCTGGAATCAGCTCTCGGCAAACCAGCCATTATTGAAGAAGTACCCCTGCCTCCTGGAGATGTCCCCCGCACTTTAGCCGATATCACCCAAGCCCAAAAATTACTGGGCTACCACCCATCCACCAGCATCGAACAAGGAATTCCCAAATTTATTGACTGGTACCGTAAATTCTACCTCCCCAACTTCATCCCCAATCTAAGCAAAGATTGATTCAAACTGAGATTGTCAGCGCCACCAAACACTCAGGAACATTTTCAGCTTAAACCTGCGCGCGCTTGGGCTAAGCCGACATTGCGCTAGCGAACCGAGATATCCACCTCGCTTTAGCGAGGTTAGCTCACGGGGAGCACGCTGTCGGTGTGCCCAAGCACGCGCAGGTTTAAGCTGCATCACCAGACATTGTTTACACCAGCTTAAACCGTCCTCCCCATAAAACTACCGGCAGACTACCCACCGCCATAGCCAAAACCAGCCGGGCCGCCACCCAGGCCGCCATAGCCAGCTTATTTCCGGCAAATCTCTTTAGCACCGACTGCCGCCTGGTTTGCCTGGCCTTAATTTCCACTGCCATGTCCCCCAATTTTTCATTATCAGCGATCCGATAATTACCCTCCGGATAATAATCATCTTCTTTTTCAATAAATACCTGCGGTGCCGCGCCTCGGCTTTCATATTCAATCATCGACCCATCCACTATAATCTCCATCGATCCTTCCATTAGCCGCGGTTCATCCAATAATAATGTCAGATTATTATTCCCTGCCATCAGCTCTTGATTAGCTTGATCTATTTTCCACCTTTTTATCTCTTCTTCCCTTTGCTTTAAAACCACCGCGAATTCCGGCCCAGCTTCGACTAAATATACCGGCAGTAAAATCCGGGTAATTTCCGCCTTCTCTATCACCAGCTTTTGCGTCACCACAAACTGCGCGTATACCGGTAATCTCGCCGCTTCATCCATAGGCGCCTTGATCCCCATCACTTCGTATTCTTCATCCTGCTCCAGCCACCACCCATATCCCATAACCAGCCCCACCATAATCACTACCGATATAATTGTTGGTAAATTAAGTCTCATTATTGTAGTTTCTATAATATCATGAACCTTCTCTATTTAAGTCAGCTTTTTAACCGGATCACGAAATGGCCCCTCTTGCGCCGCCGCGGATTAGGTCTCGCCATAATTCTCATCACCTGGCTGGCTTTTTTTAGCCGCACGCTTTTAGGCCGGGCCGTCTATTTCCTGGATGATCTCAAAAGTATTTATTATCCCCTGGAAACAGCTTATGCTACTTTCCAACAGGCCGGTGCCTTGCCCCAATGGAGCCCTCTCTTCGGCTTCGGCCAACCGCTTATGGCCTGGGGCCAGCTGGGTTTCTTCACGCCTTTTCATCTCCTCTTAAGAGCCTTCTCTCTCCATCCTTTAATTCTCCTCCAAGCCTCCATCCTATTTTATTTTGCTTTGGGCCTGCTTGGCATGTATGTCTTTGCCAGCCGCCTGGGACTATCCCAGATGGCCGCTTCGCTGTCAGCCATTATCTTCACTTTCAGCGGCTTCAACGTCGGACACTTAAATCATGTCAACTTCTACACCGGCACCATGATCCTGCCCTGGCTCCTCCTATCCATATATTTATTCCTGATCAAACCCACTCTACTGCGATCGCTGCTCTTAAGCCTACTTGCTTCAACTATCATATTGAGTTCTCAACCCCAAGTCACTCTCTACACTATTATTATTGCCGCTATTATCGGCTTATCTCTCCTGGTGACTCATCTCAAATCATTTAATCCTTCCCGATCAGCTTTGGCCAAATATCTTTTCAAGGCAATTAGTCTGACCATTCTCGCCGCCATTCTAACTCTGGGCCTGTCATCATTCGCCACCCTTCCCCTACTGGAGTTTCTCCCTCAAACCGAACGATCCGCCGGTATGGACGAATTAGTTTTATATGAATTTAGCTACCCGCCCCAACACGCCATTACCTTGATTTTCCCTTTTTTATTCGGTGGCCACGATAACTATTGGGGCGCCAAAGGTTTTCAGGAACTGGCCGCCTATATTGGTATCATCCCCCTCCTGCTCCTGGGGCCAGCCCTGGCCTCCCGACGCCGCTATCTACCCATTGTTTTAGGTTCCGTCATTCTGATTTTAATTAGTCTGGCTCTGGCTCTGGGTGAATTTTCTTTCATCTATGAATATCTGGTTAGCCGCAAATATATCACTTCCCTGGCCGTGCCTGGAAGATTCATCTATTTCTTCATTGTGGCAGTCTCCATATTAGCCGGTATCGGATTGGATTCCATCACCCGTCCCTCTCATCGCCGATTCTCCCCCACCTCTCTAGCCGTCCCCGGTCTGCTGATTGCCGCCTTGTTCCTCACCCCTTTTATCATCGACCTCCGGTCAGACACCCGACTTTATCAAACTCTATTGCCTTACTTGACCTTGAATCCATCCAGCCTCCTATTTTTAGGCGGTTTACTGCTATTTATTCTGGTCTGTTTCCTGCCTCGCTCAACCACCTGGTCAAAAACCATCGCCTTAATTACTGTCCTCTGGACTGCTGGCACCCTAATCATCTTTGGCTGGAATTATAATCCTCTAACTGATCCAAAAATAGCCTTCGCCTCCCCCAATTGGTACCAGTCCATCCGCGAGTACAATGATCAAAACTCCACCCCGGCTCGTCTCTATGCCAGCATTCAACTATTGCGCGCCCAGCCTGAAGTTAATAATCTGCGTAAAACCGAGTCCTTAAGTCCCGCTCTCACCCTGTTTCAGCCTATAACCGCTCAATATGACAACATTAGCTGTCTGTCCCTGCCTGTTTACCTGCAGGAAGATCGCCAGGGTACCGTCCTGATTTCTGTCTATCGCCGGCTTGACCAGCCTCCACTAAGAGAAATTGCTCTCCAACCCGATCTACTCGTCACCAGTGACCAGCGTCTTTGTTTCAGCCCCATCGTCACCACTCCCGGGGAACAGCTTTATATCAAGTTATCCAGTGATCAATATTCCGGCTTTCGACTTTTTCTTTATCCCACCGATAACCAGAACGAACAAATATTACTCATCAGAAAACCGGACTATCAGCTAAACGAGGTGCTTAATGCCCGTAAACCCCTGCGCCTGCTCATCCAGCCGGAACCCGCCGTCAGTCTGGAAGGAGAAACAGCCATCGGTTCCCGTCATCTCAACGTCATCGCCAATGCCAGCAGTGCCCGCTGGATTGGTTCCCTGTCCATTCGCCCTTACCGGGAATTTATCGAAATGTTTTTTGCTAACGACAGAGAACAATTTGACGGTGATGGTTTTCATGTCATCCAAAGTCAGCGCCGCTTATTTGATCTGGCTGGAGTTACTCACTTTACCCAGCATGTCCCTCTAAACCAATCCGACACGCCTATGACTGAATCAAACTTTACTAAAATCTCCGAGGAATTGACCGGCCCGTCTAATGTCGCCCTCTATCAAAACCCCAGTGCTCTGCCTCGCGCCTTCCTGACTCCCCAGGCTATCTTCCAGCCGGCTGACGATGAAGCCCGAACCCTTTTACTGGATCCAAATTTTGATCCTTTTACTACCGCCATTATTAACGGTCCCACACCTCCCGATAATCTGCCTCTGCCTGATTTCCCCGCCCTGGCGGATCAAGTCGACATCATCAATTACCAGCCCACCAGGGTAGACATCAATGTCTCCACCAACCGTGACGCTTTCCTGATCTTGTCCGATTCCTCCACGTCCCAGTGGCATACTTTGATTGATGGTCAACCTGCCCCCCGCTACACTGCTTACACCTTTTTCCGGGCCGCCTTCGTTCCGGCCGGTAATCACACCATCACCTTTTACTACTACTCTCCCGCCATCGCCCACGCCAAATCCCTAACCATTGGATCACTTCTGATTATTCTCCTGCTATTTCTCCTGGCTGCGCTCTACAAAACACCAGGCTTTAACAGATTAACGAAACACCTTCAAACCCGCCTGCTGGGTAGTCGACCGCTTATCAAGTAATTTCAAATTAGCCTCTGCCCGCTTATACCCGGGGTCTATTTGCAAAGCCCTTTTAAAACTATCTCGCGCCTCCTTCAACCTTTTCAATCGAAAATAAGCAACTCCTAAATTATTATATGAAGTAACAAAATCAGGATTCTGCTCCACATTTATCTCCAGCATCTCAATCGCCTCGGCCAGCCGATCCGTCTGAATCAAAACCATGCCCAGATTATCTCTCGCCCCCGCGTATCTATTGTCATTAGAAATCGCCTGGCGGAACATTTCTTCTGCTTTATCCGTTTCCTTTCGCTGTAAATAAATCGCCCCCAAATTATTCATGGCATGCGGATAAATCGGCTTCAGCCGTAATGCTTCCTCCAGCTCAACTTCCGCCTCATCTAATTTACCCTTCTGAATCAATATCATGCCCAGATTATTATGAGGCTCGGCATAAGTTTCATCTACCATTATCGCTTCCGTAAATGCTGTAACCGCTCTCCCCGTCTCTCCTTTGGTCAATAAATGCAGACCTAGATTATTGTGCGGCCGCCCCTTCAAGGGCGACTTATTCGCCGAATCCTGCCAAATACTAATTTTACTCTGCCAGACTATATTTCTCTGCCAGGTCGCCCACCCCAACACCGCTATCAGTAAACTAACTGCCACCATTAAAGACGCCGCCTGCGTTTTCCCAAACTCCACCGCTTTATTTTCCCGCCGCCCCAGCCACCAGGCGCCTATTTCCACTAATACCATCACCAACCCCAACAGCGGCAAATATAGCCGATGCTCGAATATCGCGTCGGTAATCGGCACTAAGCTCGATTCCGGCAGTAAAGCTATATAGAAAAACAAAATCCCAAAAGCCGCCATCCGATACTTTTTTATCCACAACCAGATGGCCGTTATTAACATCCCTAAATGAATTACCGCTGACCCGATTACCCGCCCATCCTTAATGCTGGTTGATAGCGGATAATAATAATCCAGGTGCTGATTAATCGGCAGTACCATCAGCCGCAAATACGTCCTTACCACTCTAAACTGTGTTAAAAAATAACTATATCGGTCCAACTTATTATTTTCCCTCGCCGCTCTGGAGATACCTTTCAAGTTTAAATTATTAAATAAACCAATCTCGCTTATCGGGACTTGATTACGGACAAATAAATCTCTAGCTCCCAACATATAAGCCGGTATTATTATTATTAAAATTACCCATGGCAATAGCTTCCACCACCTTTTTTTCCACGATCTTAGCGAGGTGCCAAAAAACAATCCTTCCATCAGCACTATCACCACCGGAATAGTAATTGCGTTTTCCTTAGTATGCATCGCCAGTACTGTGGCTAATAAAGATACTATAGCCCAGATATATCCCGCTCTCTTTGACCCACTAGTTCTAAATCTCACATACCCCAGTAAAGCCACCACATAAAACAATGCCGTCAATGCCGCTATTCTCTGCACAACATACGTCACCGCCTGCGTTTGAATCGGATGCGACACAAATATCAACCCGGCCATCAAAGCCAGCAACTGATGGTTGCTAAACTTCAGCCACCCCACCCGCCATTCTTTAATTGGATATAAATAGACACTCAAATAAAACACCAGCCAATACACCGCTATCGACGCCAGTATATGTATCCCTATATTCATTATGTGATATCCTTTCACCTCCAGCCCGCTCCAATAATAACTTAGGTCCAAAGTAAAATATCCCACCGTCCTTGAGCCCAGCCAGTCATACCACGCCAGATCAAAACTCCGCCGCGCCGGATTCTCCACTATCGAATCTACATCATCAAAAATAAACGGCACCGCCAGCGAATTACTATAGATAATCCCGCCCACCACCGCGATCAATACTAGAGAAAAAATGATGACTTTCCAGTTCATAAATTTTGTAGATTTAACTTTGCCCGCTTATTTTTAGGATCCAATTTCAAAGCCGCTTGCCAGGCTTCTTTAGCTTTCGCCGCCAGCCCTTTAGCCGCCAGCACTTCTCCTATACTTGTCAATACTACCGGATCATTCGCCTTAATATTAAGTGACCTGGCATACGCCTGTCCCGCCTCATCCCATCTTTTCTGATTTTTTAGTACATTACCTAAATTACTATACGCGCTGGCCAACCCCGGCGCCAATTTAATGGCCAATCTTAATTCCCGCTCCGCCTCATCCATTTGTCCATTCATCCCATAGGCCGCCCCCAACTTATTATGCCACTTGCCTTTCCCCGATGTCAGCTTTACCGCCTTCTGATAAGCCTCGATTGCCTCCGGCATATCATTTAATCTCACCGCCACGTCCCCTAAATTCATCAAATATCCGGAATCACGATCATTCAGCTTAATCGCCTGACGATACGCTTCCCGGGCTTCTTCGTACTTACCTTGCAGTAAATATACATTACCCAAATTATTATAAGCGCTGTCATGGCTGGGATTTATTTCCAAAGCCAGATTAATCTCCTCCAAAGCTTTATCGTAATCCCCCTGCAATCCATAAATCGAGCCCAGATTATTGCGCCCGCCAGCGCTTTTTGGATCCATTTCCAGCTCTTTCAAATAACTTTCTTTGGCCTCCTCAAACATCCGTCGATCCAAATATGCCTTACCCAGATTATTCCGGGGCCGCGCCTTAAAAGGAGATTTTTTCACCGCGTCAGTCCATAAAGTCACTTCGTCCGCCCACACCATGTTTCGCCGCCAGGTTGCGATACCCAGCGATCCCATTACCACCACTGCTAAAACTACCGCTATCTTCACCCCCGTCACTCCCCCCCATTTTTTATCTTTTAACCCGTCATACATCCATAACCACCCCTCTGCCGTAAACAGAGCCACCCCGATCATCGGCAGATACAGCCGATGCTCAAATATCACGTCAGTAATCGGAATAAAGCTTGATTCCGGTAATAATGCCAGAAAGAAAAATATCACTCCCCATCCCATCATCTTCTTTTTGCGCCAGATCAACACCAACCCCACAATAAACACTGCCAATAAGAACAATGCTGACAAATATGTCCGGGGCTCCCCCAAACCATTCGCCAATTTTTGATCATGATCAATATTCTGCCCCACTGGTAACACCACCAGTCGTAAATACTTAGCCACCACATTAGACTCCGTCAATAAATATTGGCTTCTCGATAACTCTGTAGTCTCCTTGGACACAATCTTAATACGTTCAAAATTAATTACCTTAGTCATCGTATAATTATCTGGACCAACCCCCACCGACGGACTAAATACTTCCACCACCCCCAACATATACGCTGGAATCACCAGTATCAGCAACCCCCACGGCAATACTCGTAAAACTGCCCGCCACCAGTTTTTGATTGATCCCATAAAAAACAACACCTCCACTAAAAAAATCGCCGCCGGCAACGTAAATGCAATCTCCTTGGAATGCATCGCCGCCAGACCCATTACCCACGACCATACTGCCCACATATATCTACGTTTCCCTTTATCCATTCTCCACAGCACATAAAACAACAGCGACTGTCCGTAAAACAAGGTGGCCATTGAAGCCAGTCTCTGCACAATATATGTCACCGCCTGGGTTTGAATCGGATGGAGGGCGAATATCAGGCCCGCTATCAACCCTCCCACCAAAGACACATCCACAAATTTACCGCCCACTTTTATAGC
>QIFI01000059.1 GCA_003229735.1 Candidatus Anderseniibacteriota bacterium
CACTATTGAAGCCGTCAAAACTATATATCCCGATTCCCGCCTCACCGTCTGGCTGGCCCCCCGCCATACCAAGCCCTTGATAAAACACCATCCAGCCGTCGATAAAATTATCGTATCTCCCATCAATCGCTCTCTATTAAAACAAATACCTTTTATCATAAAACTCCACCGCCGCCGCTTTGACACTGCACTTATGCTATCTCCCGGGCAACAATGGAAAGGTTCGCTGATCATGGCCCTGGCCGATATCGATCTCCGTATCGCCCACACCTATCCTCATCTGGGCAATCCCACCAGCCACTTATTTCTCAACAAATACCTGGATGAAATTGAAGACGCCCACGACACCACCCAAAATCTTAACCTCATTAAACTTCTCGATACCGAATTCCAGATACCGGATGCTAATTACCACCTGAATATTCCTGAACAGTATCTCGTATCCGCTGAAAAACTAATTAACACCATCGCCCCCCATCCCAGACCTAAATTCCTGGGTATCCACGCCGGCAGTGCCCCTAATTTTCCCTGGAAACGCTGGCCCCTGGACAATTTTATCTCCGTCGCTAAATCCATAAACCAACAGCATCACCTCAAAATACTAATCTTTGGCGGCCCCGATGAAAAAAAACAAAAAAAACAACTCCACCAGGCCATTGGTAAAACCATCAGCCGCCCCATCTCCACCGACCTGCTCACTACCGCCGCCCTTATGACTCATTGCCGCTTATTCCTAAGCAATGATTCCGGCCTCATGCACCTGGCCGCCGCTGTCGGCACTCCCACCCTCGGTCTCTTCGGCCCCACCGACGAACACAAAACCGGCCCTCTGGGCCAACACGCCCACGCAATCCGCGCCCCCGGTACTAAGCCAGCCTACGACACCGAAACTAATTATGATCTAGGCCCAGACCCCCACCTCTCCCTCCTCAACCTCACCCCCCAAATAGTCATCCAAAAAATCAACCAAATACTCACCCCCATTCAAACACCCGATGTTTGAACAGCCCCCACACAGCCTCTAGTCCTCATTCACAAGTATTATATACACCTTGTTTTAAAACATCCGATGTTTAAATAGTATGCAAAACCAACAAATCTTAGTGGACATTTCATATCATTATAAACTATAATTCACCTAATTGATCTTATCCATAACTCATAATCTCATCAAATGAAAAAAATTCTTCTACTAATAATAATCACCCCTTTTATATTTCCACCTTCTGCTCATGCCATCACTACCAATGATCTTTTTACGGTCTCAAGTAAAACCTATAGCGCCAGCGTCGGTGACACTATTGATCTGAAATTTGAATTTACTAGTGTCTCGCTAACGTGCGGAGCGTTCCGAGTAAAACTAGTAACTACTAACAAGGCCTTCACCAACACTTCGTTTGTCGGTGGAGAATCGCCTGTCAGTGACTTTAGAAATAGCAATGAAGTGCACTGGAACAATCTCGAAGCCCACGACGGTAAAACAATAGTACTCACTCCCAAGGTTAAAATCAGCAAAGGTACAATCGGAGAAATAATCAAAAACTTCAAGGTGGTTACCAGCGGTTGCCCCAACGACCCCAAGGGTTGGAACTATTTAAATGACCAAGACGGTCCCAGGATAAAAATCGTTAAAAAATCCACCTCTGTCAGCAACTCTAGTGCCAATTCAAAGACTTCAAAATTATCGAGCAATCTTGCCTCTATTAGTGATCTAAATAGCATCTTCCGTTCAGTTCATGGCCGAAATCCTAATGGAATAGAATGGAAATACTGGGCCAGTCGATTATTGGATAAAGGAAATCGCACTGCTCTAAAAGGAGCTATAGCTTACCACAAAGCCCTTGGTCTAACTACTGGTGGTCCCATTACAAAAAAAACCAACGCCACTACATCCAAAACAATCAAATCAACTCCCAATCTTGCCTCTATTAGTGATCTAAATAGCATCTTCCGTTCAGTTCATGGACGAAATCCTTCCATCAGTGAATGGCAATATTGGGCCGATAGACTCCTCGACAAATCAAATCGCATTGCCTTCAAAGACGCCATTAAATTTCACAAGTTAAACAACATAATACACTGATTCAATCAAAAAGCCATTCAAACACCCGATGTTTGAATCGCCTCCACACAGCCTCTAGTCCTCATAATCAAGCAGTAAATGTTGCGTATCTTCTATCGATCTTGCGTAGTCAACCTGATCCATAACAAAAGATAGATATGCTCCGCTATCCATTATCCCGCTAATCAATTCCGTATGACATGTTTTTACTGTCACTGTCCCAATATAATCACCTAGAGATGACCACTTATACCCCAATGGATCCTTTATCATATGAGCCACATACGGATTCAGATGTATATATCTACTCACCTGTAACAATTGTTCATCGCCATCTACTAAAACCGCCTTAAATCGTCCGGTAAATAAAGGTCCCGATCTTTCATTTCGTACATTAAAATACTTAGCGTAGCTGTTTAATAAACGCTGCATATATAATGAAGTTCCACCTTCAATGTTTTCCTTAATTAATAAATGAAGATGATTATCCATTAAACAATATCCCAATAAATCCACCAGCCCCTCACTCGAGTGAGCTAATTCAAACTCACTTTTCAGTCGTTTTGCTATGGAGTAGCTCTGAATAGCACCTTGCGGCAAACAATGCTTGAGCAAAGCTAAGCATCGCTCATGATCGGCCTTGTCACATAATATCTTCTTCCTGTCCACTCCACGGGTACAGATATGATATATCTCACCCGGCGCTAAATCATCATAACGATACGCCATCAATGACTAATATACACCAATTTAGGGGCATTCAAACATCGGGTGTTTGAATCACCAACAAAATCAACTAAATACTCACACCTATTTAAACACCCGATGTTTGAATTTGTTTCTTTTTAAAGCTAGGCATTAAACCAATTAAACCAAGCTTTACCCTTTCTAAAAACTACATGCTTAACATTATTACATGAGTCAATGGATATTTTTTCTGGATTATTTCTGGGAAAACATGTTTTCGGGCGTACTAATTGGAATTATTGGAATAATTATTTTGTTTTTTCCAATCGCGTACCTGATTGTTTTCAGAAAAAAACATAATAGTTCTAAATAAAGTAATTACAACATTTCACTCCCAGCAAAAATAACCATCACACTCTTGCTTGCTTTGATATTGGGAATAATCTTTTTTTGGGGCATTTAGCTAGTCACGGGGTCGGATTCGAACCGACAATATAATGACTCATAATTAACTTATCCATAAACCGTATATTAACTAACGCCGGGAGAAATAGCCCCCGCTATCTCCCACACCGGCAACTGATTGGTGTCTAACCTGGGCAATGAATATATACTCCCGAACCGCACATCAGCTACCTCACCCACCGTCGAAAAAGCCGCATCATATTTCAGCTCCTTCATGATCTTCCAGGTAGCCTCATTACTATCTCCATACGGATAGCACATCAAACTTAAATCATCTACCACTCCCCAATCATTTAGTAATTTATCCATCTTAATAATATCTTCCTTCTGCTCCGCATCTGACATCTTCCCCAACCACTTATGACTATATGTATGATTTCCAATAATCATGCCCTCATCCCACATCTCATGAATTTGATTAACATCTAAATACAGCTCCTTACTAAAATCAGCCTCGTTCTTAGTCACGTATTTTCTAAATAAATCATCAACTAATTGTTCTCTAAATCCATTACCATTAGGCAAACCAAACTGCAGCATCTTCTTAACCAGCACTATCTCCGGCCCATCAAAACGCCCTGGCTTCTCATACTCCTGCCTATATAATTCCCATGTTTTTATGCCTTCTTCTCCCTGCTGCTCATCCACAAATGCTTTTATCTCTACACCCAAATCATGAATATCAACTGCCGCCGCCACAAACTGAATCTTATTCACATCCATCACCACATTTTCATTAACTGCCATTCCCGCAATGAAAAACACCCCCCAGGCCTCATATTTCCTCAATATCGGCATCACCGTCTGATAATGATCCATATACCCATCATCAAATGTTAGCACTGCTCCTCTCTTCGGCACTCTCATCCGCCCCCCCAACACTGCCTTCAACTCCTTCGTATCCAGCAAATAATAATTCTCCTTAATCCACTTCACCTGCGCCTCAAATTCCCCTACTCCTCTCGCCTTAATCCCTGGCCAGAGAGTACTCTCAACATCCCGCACATAATGATATGTCACTACTGTCAGTTCATTATTATTCATATCATTACTCGAATTATTCAATAAATTCTATTCTCGACGAACCTTACCACATCAAAGCCTTCTAGTGCTTGGCTTAAGCCGACATTGCGGAAGCGAGCCTCGAGATCCATCTCGCTTTAACGAGCTTAGCTCGAGGAGAGCGAGCTTTCGGTGTGACCAAACACCGGCGGGCGTTAATCACATGCGTCTGAAACAAAAACATATATACTTTATTGCACCCTCACCGCATGCACCATAAACGCCGAAGCCTGACCCAACATCGTCACATTATTAAGCGCCCGCTCCTGCAAAGCATTTGCCACCTTCACGTGCATAGCCGGCCACTCATTCTTCATTTGCGGCGTCAACCCGTGTACATGTATGGGAGACACTTCCTTCACCGCGTACCCCATTTCAGCCAACAACCTAATCAACTGCACCGGCGTATATTGATATCTAGTTGATACCCCCACTCCCGTATTGGCATGCTCAATCAAAGGATCAGTCAACGGCACCGGGGTAAACTTTAACATTTCTTCAATCTTCGGCTTCATATTCCAAGCCACCGTCTCCCGAACCAGATCACCAATCACTCTCTCTTTCATCTCTTGCTCCGTATACGCGTTAACTGAAAATAAATTAAACAATCTGTTCCGGGAACTGACTACCAATGACCCCCCTGGCTTCAAAATCTTTATGCACCGTCCAAAAAAATCATCCCGCTGGGCAAAAGAAATATACTCTATAAACCCATTGGCGATAACCATATCATATAATTCATCCTCAATAGACATAGTAAAAAAATCCCGAGCCGCGAATTTCACATTTTTCACCCCGCTTTTTGCCGCCAGATCATTGGCTATGTCAATCATCCCCGGAGCAAAATCAATGCCGTACACATTTGCCTCTAATTTACCCATGGCCACAGCCAAATCCCCAATCCCGCAACCCACATCCAGCACCATATCTGTCTCATTTCGATTATTAACCACATGCAGCGCAAAATCATTTCTTTGCTTGATCACATTAACCCGAGGCTCCTTCTTTTTATCTAAAGCCTTAGCCTTCCAATCCAACGCCTTCTCATCAAAAAACTTAAGCGTCTCCCTCTGCTGTTTACTGCTTTCTTTGATTTTTTCTCTCATAATTATTTTTTAATATGCTTAATATTTAATAACCCTTCCTACTTAATACTCCCATAAAACTCCGCGTATTGCCCAGCTATCTTCTCCTCTCCTAAATTATCTTCTATCCAGCGTCGAGCCGCTTCGCCCATCTCCCGCCGGTCAATATCCTTCATAGCCAAAGCCCTGCCCAGCACCTCTTCCAAAGACTTTTTATTACCAGCCTTAAACAACCATCCGGTCTGTCCATCCTTGATTGTCTCCCCTGGCCCACCACTGTTTGCCGCTACTACTATTTTCCCTCTAGCCATAGCCTCCACCACTGTTCTCCCAAATGGCTCTGACCATATATGGGAAGAAACCACCACTTCCGCCTCATCATAAATGGGCATAATCCGATCCCAGTCCACCCGTCCGGCAAATTTCACCCGATACTGCATACCTTCCTTGTTTACCATAGCTTCATATGTCTCTCTCTGCGCCCCTTCGCCCACTATTTTCAACTGGGCGTGCGGAAACTTACCAATAATCTCTTTCCATGCATTCAACAACAATCCCACTCCCTTATATTCCTCTACTCTTCCCACATACAACACCTGTCCATCAATACTTTTTTTAAATCTTTCTCGTAAGTAACTATCCGGCACCGGATTATAAATAACCCGGGTGTTAATCCCGCTTAAATCCTGTTGTCCCTTAATCTCATCCAATTGAGCCCGCGAAATATAAATATGATTTCTGATCTTTCTAAATGAAGATTTACGATACTTAATATTATATCGATACTGCCACATTCTAAATGGCCGCCGCCACACCGATGCTTCTTTTATTCTGGTTGTCTGACGTAAATCCCCCATCGTGCAATGACACTTTCTTCCGTCTTCTAAAATATTATGCGTCGTCCCGCACACCTGCGCGTAATCCCTAACGGTTACCACCGCATTATCTAGCTCCATCTCCGACAACACTTGCGCCGATCTGAAATCATGGGCGTGCGCCACGTCAAATCCATCCAATTTCTCCATATAGCCCGTCAATTTCCTGGCCTGCCTTCGGGCATACCGCCTCTCCCATAAAGGCTTAGCCGTCAATGACACCTGCCGATATAAAACTCTCACCCCTTCGTATTCCTCGTCCCGATCCTCACTCCCTTCCGTAATCACCCTCACTTCATGCCCTAAACCGATCAATCCCCTGGCAATCAAGTGGGTTGATAATTCTCCCCCTCCTTTTGCTCGAGGCGGATACAGCCCCGATATAAATAATATCTTCATGGCCATTATATCAGCATTTTATTATACACCTGAACCAACTTCTCCCCACTTTTCTCCCAGGAAAACTCCTCCGCTCTCCTCCTCCCTGCCTCCACAATTTCAGTCACTTCACTATCACTCTCCCACACTTTAATCACCGCTCCCGCCATGCCCTCCACATCATCTGGATCATATATAAACCCGCCCTTTTCTCCGTATTTGCCATTATCCCCCATTACTTCCGGCAGTGCCGCCGCGTCCGTCGTAATCACCGGTGTCCCCGCCGCCATCGCCTCCAGCGGCGGCAGACCAAACCCCTCATACCGAGAAGGAAATATCAACGCCTCACTCAAATTATACAGCTCATTCAATTGCTCTGATGATATATCCTTTATAAACCTGACCTTATCCCGCGCTCCATGTTTATCAATTGTCTTCAACATTCTCTCCCGCCCGGATAAAATTCCCGCGCCCCCCACTTTAATCAAAACCGTATCCGGATATTTCTCCACCACTCTGGCCAATACTTCAATCACTGCCTCCACATTCTTTCGGGGATGCTCGGAACCTACATAAAGTAATATCTTTGTCTTCTCCTCAATCTTCAATTTTCGCCGCCATTCCAAACCGACCACTGTCTCACTAAATTCGGTTATCGGATAAAACATCTCCCTATCCACTCCATTATATATCACTTCAATCTTATCCCGCTCCAGCCCATAAAAATCCGCCGTTTCATCCGCCGTAAACTCCGATACACATATAATCTGGCTCGCCTCCATAATTCCCCCATACAGATACTTATTCAACCATGCCGCCCGCTTATCTTGCGGTTCTTTCACCTCAATAATGTCATGTACCGTCACTATTGATCTGGCAAATCTCTTGGCCGCCAAACTCAATGATTGATTAGTAGCATGAACTAAATCATATTCCGGCTTGATTCGTCTAATCAACCGAGCCCAATTAACACTCTTACTGCCTAACACTCCCGGCCACCTCCTGATCAAAACTTGTTCATGCCCACCCTTAATCAACATCTTACCCTCCTCACCATTAATCACTATCTCATCCATACTTTCCGGATATTTTTCACCCAGAACTTTCCTCATCTGCCCGGCTCGATTTCCTACTCCTCCTCTGACCGTCGCGTTTGTAATATATCCAATTTTCATATGATTTTTTTGTACACCTTAATAGTATCCCTCGCCACCGCCTCCCAATTAAACTCTTTTACCCGCTCCAGCCCCATAACTCTTAGGCGGCGACGCTCCTCATCATTACTCAACATGTTCAACATAGCCTGGCTTAATTTAGATTCAAACCCTTCATCTACCTCTCTCATAGCCACCTCTTCCTCATCAAATTTCACCACCACGCCTGCCTCTCCCACCACTTCCGGCAAAGACCCTCCATCACTCACTATCACCGGCGTTCCGCAAGCCATCGCTTCCTGCGGTGGAAATCCCCATCCTTCATATATAGAAGGCCACGCAAATAGTTCCGCTCCACTATACAGACCGGGCAAATCGGCCCCCTCCACAAAATCAAGAAATTTTACTCTCTTCCCCGCCTTATTTTCAGCCGCCGTTATTTTTACCTGATCATCCTTTAAAGCAGGTTTGCCCGCCACCACCAACTCATGCGGCACTTGCTTCTTAATCGCCGAAAATGCCCTAATTAATCCTGATACATTTTTTCTTAGATCACGCGTCCCCACAAACAATATATATTTTTCACCCAAACCATATTTTTGCTTTACTCGCTCCACTTCATTCACCCCTCGCGGTTTAAACATCTCCCTATCAATTGCCATCTTAGTCACCGTCA
>QIFI01000049.1 GCA_003229735.1 Candidatus Anderseniibacteriota bacterium
GGAATCTAATGTTCGAGAGTCTGGAAGACCGAAGACTACTGGCAGCAGCCAATGCCGAGTTCCTAGTCGAGCTGCAAACACATGGGGTACCAATGTGGGAACAAGATTTGTTAGACGGTCTGATTCATTTGGAGGCGAAGGGCCAGCACCTTTCGTTACTTGTGACGCCCCTCGATCAATATCACAAAGCCGGCGATGGCGTTTCCAAAGACGGTGACGTTGCCCAGGAGGATCCAGACTTCATCTATAGGAGCTACTATGAGAACTTTGTCTTGACCATCGGAGCAGGATCTGAACATCTGCTCCCGCCTTTCGGCTACCTTGTGCCTGAACTGAACCGTGAGCCCAACGATATTGTGATATTGGGGTCAGCCACCATTTTTTTCATTTACCTCACTTACTCATCAATAACGACCAAAACTAATTTCAACTCCAGGTCTTTATCTCCAGAAAAGTAATATTATCCCTCTGATAACCTACTCAAATTCTTACTGTAAGATCACATCATTACTGTATACTGATAATCAATGGCCCATACTCTCACTGATTTACAACACCTCACCGATCCCCAACAAGCGGTTCTTCAGGCTGTATCATCTAACGAAGATATTAACAGCACGTTTTTTCTCACCGGCGGCACTCTCTTAAAAGCACTCGACATCGTCCCCCGCCAATCAAACGATCTTGATTTTTTTTCTTTCGCCCACATAGATTCACATACTTTCACCCAGCGCCTGGTCACTTTTCGCCAGCTATTAGAGCAAACATTCGGCTCGGCCCACCTGCGGGATACAGATCAGGGCTGGCTTCATAACCAGAGCGGCATGCTGATTGATGTGATCGCGGACGCCGTACCCAATATCGGTGATTTTGTTTCCTTCGATCACCTGAAAACAGCCAGCTTATCTGACATAGCCGCCCATAAAGCTTCAGCTATCTGTTCCCGCGACGAAATCAAAGATTATATTGACCTAGCCTTCCTCACCAAAAAAAATAACTGGTCCTTACTAGATCTGGCCGCCCTGGCCGAGCAAAAATTCAACCTCGGTACGATTAGCGAGGAAAAATTACTCACCGAACTAATTGCCAGGCAGTCTGACCTGGCCATTCCCCCCTCTATATTCTTGCTTAATCCCGAACAAAACCTTAAGATTGTCGATGACCAAATAACTCATCTAATCGAACACACTACCTTATGAAAAAATACACTCCGGCTCAAATCGAAGCGCTCACCAACTGGGATGGCCTGCTCTGTCAGCCCCCCTGGTCTAATGACCGGGCCAAGCGTCAATACTACAGCCGCCACATAAACCGACTCCTCTGGCGCTATTTCTCTCCCCGGGACTGGCGTCATGTCAACGACATCATCGACGACCTCCGCGTCTCCCCAAAACTTAAATTAACCACCCGATTCCTCCTCAACCGCCATCTGCCATCTTAAATAAACGGTGCCTGACCCCAGCAAGAGTAAGCGAAAGATATTATTCGACGGAAAGGACTTATGCTAAGTTAGCGATACATTAGAGAAGCACAGACGAGCCATGAAGAGGCTAAGAGATGCATTAGCTGGCGAGAGAGCAAAATTATCAGTACCGGATTTCTAGTCAATCAGTTGTTGGTCTTCCTGGTATTTAGTTTCCTCAATATCATCTAGCCTCTCATTCCGTTCATCTTCTATCGCATCTTCGCCAATACCTATAAAAGTCAGATAGCCCATAAATAATACAAATGATATTGTTGAGAATAGTATTAAGGTCATAGTTCTTGTGCCGCGAGGAGGAGTTGAACCTCCGACTCAGGGATTTTCAATCCCTAGCTCTACCACTGAGCTATCACGCGTATATTCAATATCGTTACGTTAAAAACACTCACTGCCACCACCAACAGTGGCAATACAGACCCCTTCATAATAATATTCGTCATAGCTTGAATCATCCAGACCATTTAACAGCCACATTATCGCAAATAATATAGACAAGACAGTCACTACTTGCCATATATCATCCCACATTCTTTGACGGGGAGTAAAAATTTTAGGCTTGCCATGAAAGATAGCGGCGTTTTCTTTTTTCTCCTCAATTTCCTCAAAAGTTATCATAACACTGGAAAGTATACTCATTAGCTAATTATGTCAAATATTTAACACTTGGCGTTAAAAGGATATTTAAGCATGCATATTGAGCATATTGGGGTCAGGCATATTGGATATTCTATGACAACTTTACTTTTCCACACCCGATTGATTGGACTCTGAATTTAAAGGCTTGAGACGTGAATAGTCATACGGTTGGTGATGCTTCAACATCATATAGATTACATCAACCAGTCGTCGTTTTAAACAACACAAGGCCTGCATTTTTGTTTTACCCTCACTAATTTTTCGGTGGTAATACCGCTTGGCATGTTCATTGCCGGAACGACTAATTTGAGATAAAGCTATTCGATGAATAGCTCGATTCAGCGTGCGGTTACCCGCTCTGGTTTTGCGATGCCGCCAACGTTTCCCGCTGGAATATTCCCGGGGCGCCAGTCCCGCGTATTTGGCTAGCGCGTGTGATGAATGAAATCGAGTAATATCACGCACTTCGCCCAGGATTGTAGCTGCCAACACCACGGCGCAACCACTCATGGTGGTTAGTTTTTGACCGGATTTTTCAATCAACTGTGCTAACTCGGCTTCCATCTCCCGCACTTCTTGCCGGATTTGCTGTAGCCGTTTAACTTTACGGCGGATGCGGCTGGCTAACAATGTCTCATGTTTTAATGATCCTGGTACCGGACAACGATGCCAGTATTTAAGCGCTTTGACTGAAAATGTATGCTTAAATTTCTGCCGATATTCGGTATTGTAAGCTTGGTGAAGCAACCAATGCAACTGATTCTTTAATCGTGTTGCCTCGGCTACTAAAAAGGCTCTATCGCCAGCTAATTCTTTCATGTCTTTGGCCCAGCTGTCAGTCTTTGTTACAGTGATTGAGGGTAGCCTGTCAATCCTTTGGATCAAGACTGTGGCTACCCCTTTGGCATCCAGCTCATCAGATTTTTCGGGATGTGTTTCACTTAATCGCAGTTGATCGACCAACACGGGTGAAACCGCTTTGACTATTAATTGTTGATTGGCCAGATACCTGGCTAATCTTCGGCCGTAACCTTGACTGTCTTCCAGACCAAAGATCGGCGTTAGCTGTTTTTGACTTGAGAGCAGCTTCACTTTAGCCACTAAGCTGGCAAAGTTAGCTTCAGTGTTGCCGATCTGTTCAGTCAATAATGGTTGACCAAACATGGTGGTTGCTACCGCTGTATGAGTATCTTTATGTATGTCCATACCAACATACAAACATTGTGTTGGATCCCGATGATCCGACACCTTGGTAATTGTCTTCATTAGAGATAAGTTACTGATAAAAATTACCATCAGTGAAACCCCAGTAGGGTAGCCATGTTTACTTGAAAAAGTAAGTGGCAATATTCTATTTGTTCATGCTGATGATTTATGGAGATATGTTGCAATCCATTTTCAAGCCTTATTTTATTTCGCTAAAAGGCAGGGGTCAGGTGAGCATTCCATATCTTCATGTATGACCGTATCACAACTACGGTCTATGGTTATTATCTCTTACTGGGGTCAGCCACCGTTTTTTAAACAGCCCGTGCTTCACTCTCCGAAACGCGCCGAGCCATCCTTAACTGCGCGTGGAAATGAGCGGGTAACGGGAGTCGAACCCGTGTTTTGTGATTGGCAACCACATGTAATAGCCACTATACGATACCCGCAGTGATTATATTTTCAACAAAACTTTCAAAACAAGCCACCAGTTATTACCGGACTTATTTTGAATTGTGCCGCGGGGGTGAGTCGAACACCCGACGCCGGCCTCTTCAAGGCCGCGCTCTACCGCTGAGCTACCGCGGCATTTTATTATTCTATTGTGTTTCGATAATAACTAACAAAACAACTTGTGTAAACAAAAACAAAATGTTGCGACATCTACATAACCCTCATCCCTGTCCTTCTCCCTATGAATAGAGTGCCGGGAAAACGTCCTGATCTGCAAAGATTGCCAAAAATCACCCTTGCCGCATATCATCATCAGTTATAATCTAAATAGCTATGCCCGCCAAATTAACTCCCCAAACCCGCAAAACCAAAGCTCAACTTATTGAGGAATACAATCAGCTTCTGGCCAACCTTGACCAGGCCCGGCAAACCGCCCGCGAAGTCCACGAGCCGGCCAATCAACAACTTCTCACCAAAGCCAAACAAACCGCCTCCCAACCCACAGAAATTGAACAAACCCTGACCACTCTCCGAACCAAAATGAATCAGGGGGTCGGCTCTTTATCCCAATTGATTATTGATCAAATTAAATATCTGGATGAACTGCGTCAAGCCGCTGATTTAATGACCAAAGATCTGGAGCTCCACCATAATATTAAGGTTTCTGCCGCCACCCTGGATCACCTAATCACCGAGCATGAATTAAAAAAACAACAATTCGCTCTTGACGAGGAGCGTCAACAAGCTGAACAAGCCGCCGAATTAGCCGCCCGACAGCGTGACTGGGAACGCGAGCAGGAAGATAAATCTTATCAAGCCAAACAAAAACGCAAACATGAACAGCAGGAATTTATTGAAGACATGGACCTGCAAACTCGGGCCTTGCGGGATCGGGAAGACGAACTCAAGGAACAGACCCGGGAATTGGAACAACTTCGCCAGCAGGTGGCTGATATCCCCCAGATACTGGAAAAAAAGCTTAATCAGCAGGCCAAGGAGCTGACTGCTCGCCTGCATAACGAACACAAAATAGAACTCGATCATCTACAACAACAGCATCAGGCGGCCCAGCAGATCCTGGAGCTAAGCGTTAATAATCTGCAGGATGATATTAAGCGCCAGCAATCAACCATCTCATCTCTAAAACAAGAAAGCGAACGAGCCAACAAACGCAGCCAGGAACTAGCCGTCACCATTATCAAAAGCCAGCACCACGAAACATCAGCCCCTAAGGACGTCCCTACTCCCCCCGCCAAACCCGTCCCCAGCCAGCTGGTCACATAGCTCGCCGTGGTTTTATATCCCATATATGCGCCCAGGTGTATGTGTTGGCATATTTATGGCCTGTGTGCTATTAAATAAGTCACCTATTTAGGGCGGTTAGCTCAGTTGGCAGAGCAGTGCGCTTACATCGCAAAGGTCGGGGGTTCGAATCCCTCATCGCCCACCACAAAAACAAAACAATTCCCGTTCCTTAAAAACATGAAAGGTATTATCATGCTCGAACACGTCTTCGGCTTTCTCACTATGGCGTTTGCCTGCGGCATGGTCCTATGGGGGCTTCCAGCTCAAATCCACAAGAACCGCGCCGAAAAACACTGCGGTGTAGCCCTGCCGGTCATTCTCCTTATGCTGGCCATTAGCTCTTCCCGCATTGCCTATTCATTAACCCTGGGCGCCTTCTACCTCATTATCCCTGACTCTCTAGGCCTGCTCCTCTTTCTAATAATATATAGACAATACTTACGCTATCGTTGAATAAACCCAGTGAACATTTTCCCATGTTCACTTTTTATTTAATAGGGTGCGGACGAGAGGATTCGAACCTCCAAGGGCATAAAGCCCACTAGCCCCTCAAGCTAGCCTGGTTACCAATTTCAGCACGTCCGCTTGTGCCACGTACCGGCCAGCGTAACTATTTATCAGCCTTTTTTCAAGGAGCTATCTTCTTCTACCACTTCTCCCAGCCGAATTGGCGAGAACGCCGCCTACTCACTACAAACTACCAACTACTCACTAACCAACACGCATATCCCCGCCTCACACATCCCCGTATTCTTCCCCGCTTGATAATTACACTCATCCCCCTCCCAAATATCACACAGCGCCGCGTATTGCGCCTCATACGTCTTCACATACTGACTATTAATAGCAGTCTCACCGCATCTCCCGCAATTATCCAGCGTAATCTCGCACTCTGAATCAGCTTCACACTCTCGCATCTTATCCGGCAGAATCATCTCCCCGCTGGCCATCAGCGACACATTCTCGCTCTTATTCAACACCCTTTCTCTTTGCTCCTCGGCCACATCTGCTCCCGGAACCAACCACCACATCAATACTATCAGCCCTCCCACTATCAGTGCGCTGGCCCGGCCGGTATCGGTCATTTCAATTATTTCCCAACCATCTCCATCACCGTCTCTAACACCACCGGCAATTCAGTTATCCCATCACGTTCTTCCTCAAAATGGCCCATCTTGTGTTCAATTATTATCTTAGAACCCAACTCATCTCGAAATGCGTCCTGATTATCCAACGGCACCCACGGGTCATCATCAGAGAAAATAGCCGCGCTTTGCGGCAGATGAGATCGAACCATGCCTAAATCAATCGGCGCCGTCAGCCAATGTCTAACTATCTCTCGATCTTCCGGGTCATCATCCAATCCGGTTAATCTTTTAAAGAAACCTGCCACGAATACCGCCCCTCCCACTTTCACCTCGATTTCCAGTGATTCTAAGTAGCGGGCAATAGTCTGGCAACCCATACTATGACCAACGAAATATGTTGCTTCGTCGGGCTTGCCAACCGCTTTAGCCAAAGCCGGCACCCATTTGCCTATTCTAGGATTATCGGGATCCGGCAACTGCGGGATAATCACTTCAAAATCCTGTTCTTCAAGCTCTGCTTTCAGCCACGGAAACCATCCTTCTTCAGAATTTCCACCCCAACCATGAACTATAATGACTCGCTTCTTCATGTATCCATATTATTAAGTAAATCTACTCAAAACAATACCGCCTGCTCCTCTGGTGTCGATTCCTCCTCTGTCGCCTTGGCTTCTTCCTCTGTCACCGGCTCTTTATTATCTATCAACTCAATCACTTTCACTATCCGTTTGAAATCCTCATGCAAAACCGGCCGTAAATCCCCCCGATACAAAGCCGCCGCCGGATGATACATCGGCATTATCACCTGCCCCTTACTATTCCGCTTGGGCTGGCCATGAATTTTCGAAATCGAATAGGCCGCCTGCCCTGAGCCTGTCGAAGGGTCACCTAAAAAATGTGCCATCGAGAATCGCCCCAAGGTCACAATCAACTTCGGCTCAATAATCGATACCTGCTCATCCAGCCACGGCCCGTAAGCCGCCAATTCATCCGGCACCGGATCCCGATTATTTGGCGGCCGGTGCTTCACCATATTGGCAATAAAAACATCTTCCCGCTTCAGTCCCATCCCCTCGATTAATTCCGTCAAAAACTTCCCCGCCGCTCCCACAAACGGCCGCCCCTGAATATCCTCATCTTTTCCCGGCCCTTCCCCCACGAACAATATATCCGCGTCCGCGTTCCCTTCCCCCGGCACCGCCTGCGTCGCCACGGACTTCAAAGGTAAATCCCTGGCCGACCACTTAACATTTAACTCATCCAAAACAATTTGCTTATTTCTTCGATTCATCATCACTATTCCATATTATCCCAACTGAATATTATGAATCAAGCAGCTTCAATCCGGGCACCCTTTCAAAATGCTTCTTGTTAAAAGTTATCAACGTTGCGTTATAACTTAGGCAAGTGGCCGCTATTACCAAATCCATATCCTCAATTAACTTTCCGCTCGACTTTAATTTAGCTCTAAGCCGCCCAAAATCCTTGGCTATCCGAATATCCAAACCAAACACAGTCTCCATACTCGCGAAAAACTGCCGCACCGCCTTTTCCACATGCGTCTTGTTTTTCACCCGATAAACGCCTTCATACAATTCAGCCAAACAAACAAAACTTGACGCTAGATGTCCTTCTAATTCATCAATCAAATCCACCGCCTCCTGCTTGCCGCGCAGATAATCAACAATAACTGAAGTTTCCACTAAATATGTTTTCACAACGCCGTAGCTCCGCGTCTCGACTTCTTTTTACTAACCTCATGCCATAACTCATCATCATCCAACTGTGTATCTCTCCAGGACCCGGCAGTCTTTTGTCGTAACCCCTTTTTAACTTCAGGGGCAGACGACAAGGTCGCGAACGGCTTACCTTTCTTAGTCAGCACAAAATGATCCACATAAGGCAGTTCCTTCTCAATTTCCCCAAACCTCCGGCGTAACTCACTAATTGGGATGCGCTTAATCACAATACAAGTATACACCACCCACAGGAATAATCAAGTGGTTAATCACGTGATTCCACATTTCGTCTTTATTTATAATCCAAACAACATGTATCTAGTACCCCAACAACTTACTATTGATTGGTAAAAAGAAATGTATTTGCTATCTAAATAAATGGATAGCGTCTCTACAAATAAAATATGGT
>QIFI01000131.1 GCA_003229735.1 Candidatus Anderseniibacteriota bacterium
AGCTCTTCCACCGTTAAAGTCTCAATATCAGCTTTAACTTTTTTCTTACTGGACTTTTTCCCCTCACTTCCCACTACCACTCGGATATGGCAGTTCCGCTTCTGAAATGAATGAGCCATACCGCGGCTAACCGGATTGAACCGCTTAAACTTTATCCCTTCGTCCACATCCAAGGCCACCACTGTTAATTCTTCTTCACTGATCTCAAAATCGTTCTGGGCATTGGCAATAGCTGATGCCAATACCTTGGCCACCAATTTAGACGCTTTGCCATTCTGCCACTGTAATTGCGTCCGCGCCTGCTCTGCCGATTTCCCGATAATCACCGATCTCAACAGTCTCACTTTTCGAGGAGTCATTCTGGCATTCTTCAATTTAGCTGATATTCGAGTCATATATTACTGTGCCGGCTTAGATGCTGATCCGGCAGTGGCCGCCGCGGCCGCTTCCGCCTCTTTCTGCATTCGCCCTCCATGTCTGACAAACTTCCGCGTTGGCGCGAATTCCCCCAGCTTATGGCCCACCATATCTTCGCTGATTAACACCCGCACATGATCCCGCCCATTATGAACTCCAATATTAAACCCCACCATCTCCGGATACACAGTTGACGATCTTGACCAGGTCTTAATCACGGTCCGATCTCCAGCCTTCATAGCTTTAATCTTTTTCATTAATTTTGGATCCACGAATGGTCCGCCTTTTTTAAGTGATCGCGACATACTCAAACCACGTTAATTACTAAAAAACAAAGACCGGACGCCTGACCAACCCCCATCTCGCCGGCTCAAATCACTCAGAAAGCGTCTAAAAACCCGGTCAATCCCTTCTCCCTGGATAGGGAGAAGGCGGGGATGAGGGTCGATAGGGCCAAAAACACCCCTCACCCAGCCCTCTCCCCTCGAGGGGAGAGGGGATTTTAAACCCTCTCTCCCAGCCATCAACTCATGCCCGTAAGATTTTGACATTTGGATTTTGACATTGACTTGATATTTGGATTTTGACATTTGATTTTTCATACTATTCATACTAAATGAGAACTCTACACTAATTATATAATCAAAACAAGCTCTAAGTTAGTCCTACTTTCGCTTCTTCCTCTGCCGCCTGGCCACAATCATCGCTTCCGAATACCTGTTCTTCCGCCTCGTCCTGACCCCCAAGGCTGGCTTTCCCCAAGGAGTTTTTGGATGTTTCAGGCCAATCGGCTGGGCTCCTTCACCTCCGCCATGCGGGTGATCCACCGGATTCATCACTTTGCCTCTCACTTGCGGCCGCCGGCCCATCCGGCGCTTTCTGCCGGCTGACCCAATCCTCACTAATCGATGATCGCTATTACTTACGGCCCCATAATTAGCCCAGCTCTCTTTCGACACCATTCGCACTTCTCCCGAAGACAATTTTAACAAAGCATGTTTATCTTTTATTCCCATCAGCGTGGCATAAGATCCGGCCGACCGCTGTAAAGTCCCGCCTCTACCCGGACTCAATTCCACATTATAAACCGTCGCTCCCGGCGTCACGTTCTTCAGCATCATCCTGTATCCCGGCTTCTCCTTGGCCTTCTCTTTAACCATTATTTCCGCTCCTTCTTTGGCCCCATCCCAGGCCAGCATATACCTGCGTTCACCATCCGCGAACAATATCAGCGCGATAAAAGACGACCGGTTTGGATCAAATTCAATCCGCTCCACTTTCCCCGGCACCTCCTGCTTGGTTTGACCAAAATCTATTTCCCGCCAGTTTCTTTTAGCCCCTCCGCCTCGATGCCGGATAGTGATTTTACCCTCACTGCCCCGCCCGCTAATTCGTCTTTTGGCTCGACGCAAAGACTTTAACGCCCCTCCGCCATGTAATTCTTTCCGGTTCACCATCGAAGACTTTCTCCGCGCCGCCTTATTCTTCCGGTAAACTTTTATCGCCATATCAAGGTCCGCTGACTAAAGATTGAACATCATCAACCTTTACCAGCGCTTTCTTCCAGTTATTAGTCCGCCCCCTGGTATTGCCTCGGCGCCGCGACTTCGGCACCATTCTGATTGTCCTCACTCCCTGCACCTTCACTCCATATTTCACTTCAATAGCTTCTCTGATCTGCCCCTTATTCACCCCCACATCTACTCGAAACACTGCCACTCCATGGGTCTGCATCTCCACGCTCTTCTCGGTAACAATCGGCATTAACTTAATCTGTTTTATCAGTAATGATTTACTGCCGGTCTTTTTCTTCTTGACCGGTGTCTTCATTTCAGCTGCCTCGGTTTTCTCAGCCGGCTTTTTTTTCACCGCTTTCTTGGCTCCTAATTTTTTGGTAAATGAAAGTAAAGACATAATTATTATTAAATTCGTTTCCCTAAAACCTCTAAACATTTCTCATCTATCTTTATCATCCTTGCTTCCGCTATATCACAAATCGTCACCCGAGAAACCACTTTCACTTTAATGCCCGGCACATTTCTTCCGGCCCGCGCCATCACCGCCCGGTCATCCGCCACTACTAGCAACACCCCGTGCTTTTTACCCAGCACCTTCCGCGTCTCCCGGGATTTTTCCAACTTCACTCCATCCAGCTTAACCGCTTCCAGCCGGCCGGCCTTAAGCCGGTCGCTCAACATCCCGGCCAGCGCCAGCTTGCTCATCGCGCCATTCAACCTGGGCAGCCGGCTTTTAATTGATCTGGGCCCAAAAGTAATTCCGCCGCCCACCCAAATTGGTGATCGGCGTGATCCGTGCCGGGCCCGACCGGTTCCTTTCTGTTTCCACGGCTTGGCTCCCCCGCCTCTCACTTCGCTTCGCCCCTTAGTATGCGCTCTCAATATCCGCTCCCGCCGCCGCTCCACATGCACCGCCTGCGCCAGCAGGCTGTCGGCCGCCCGAGTTCTCATCCATTCCGGCGCCTCCCGGCTATTTACTTTATCCGTAGCCAAATCACGTACCGGCAGTACCAGCTTAACTTCTGATTTCTTTGTAATTGCTTTATCCATAATCAAAAATTATTTAGACCCGGTATTTCTAGCCACCACCGCCACTACACTGCCGGCCGTTCCCGGCACCGCTCCCTTCAAAGCCAGCACCTTCTTTTCAATATCAATATATTTTACTTCCAGATTCTTCACCGTCACCCGGGCTCCCCCCATTCGTCCGGCCATCTTCTTGCCTTTCATCACATGTTGCGGATAAGCCGATCCAATCGACCCGCCGCTGCGCAATACATGCCGATGCCCATGACTAGCCGGTCCTCCCTTAAATCCATGTCTCTTCACCACTCCCTGAAAACCCTTTCCCTTAGACGTCCCCACCACTTCCACCACATCCCCCACTTCAAACTGTTCTACCGTAACTTCCGTCACTTTATCATCCAACTCTAAGCAAAACTCACGCCTGGCTTCAAATTGCTTGTTTAATCTGCCTGGCGTGAGCTTTTCGTTTATATCCTCTGTCTCCTTAAAATTTTTCCTGTTTAACCCGATTTGCACCGCGTTATGCCCATCCCTGTCTTCATTCCTGCGCAAGGTGATCCGGTTAGGTTCGACTGAAATTAAGGTCACCGGGACCACTTGTCCATCCTCGGAAAAGATCTGCGACATACCAATCTTGCGGCCCAATATTGCTTTCATAATTCTCCATATCAGCGAACACCTGCCTGGCCCACTTGGCCATGTAGGATTTTTCGCCTCCAGCTACCCAATAAAAAACCTTTCCTGAAGTGTAAATACTAAAAAAGGCTTATAAATTAACCACCCACTTAGCAAAGCCAGCAGGTACCCCTAAATATATACAAAACCAGGCCATATGTCAAAAAAACCGCGTCGCCCGCGGTTAATTCTCTCTGGTTTCGACTCCTCGTGATAAGATATTTTTCACCAAAGCCAAACGATTATAATTGCCTCTTTTCAATGCTCCCCACAACCTGCCGTCTTTTGCAAACACCTCATGCAATTTCCTGCCGCCTTCTTTAAACACCCTTTTCACAATCGCCTCAATCGCCCAATACGACACCACTAAACTACTTACCAAAACCACAAAAAATACTCCTACCATCACCTCCATCTCCAATACCGCCGCCGCCAGACCGGTCATTGCCAGAACTGATCCAAATACTACTGCCAGCACTAAACCAATCCGGAAATTATTTTGCCTGTCCACTTCGAACAAAATTTCATCAACCTGCTGACTAGCTCCTTTTTTCAAACGCCAGGTCTTTCTTTGTTTTGCTTCATTACCAAACATCTCATCTTCCATCTCATCTTCTTCCAAGTAGGGATTTTTTTCACAGTCCATGGATAGTCTCCTGTTACTTTCACGAACCCAAAAATCAAAAGAACATTCCCCTCTTGATACTTTTTTTCTCCTCCCATGTCAAACACTTGAGGGATGGGAGAAATTGGTCATTATCCGTAACCGCCGCTCCCTTCTCCCCCCTGGGGAGAAGGCCAGGATGAGGGGCACCACGCCATTAGAAATTAGTCATTATCCGCAACCGCCGCTCCCTTCTCCCCCCTGGGGAGAAGGCCAGGATGAGGGGCGCAGTCGCCGCGCCATTGGAAATTGGTCATTCCCGTAATCCGCTTACATCTACCTGAATACCGAAAATGAAAAACAACTCTCCCTCAACCGACGAGCAATTACCAGAAAAACCGGCTCCCGCCGGTTTCCACTCCACTATTACTAATTACTGATTACTAGTTACTGATTACTGATTACTTGTTACTGATTACCAGTTACCAGTTACTAGTTACTGATTACTAGTTACTAGTTACTAGTTACTAAACTACCCCGTCTTCATTGACACATCAACCCCCGCCGGCAAATTAAGGCTCATCAGCGTGTCCACCGTCCGCGGCGTGGCTTTCACAATATCAATCAACCGTTTATGAATTCTGATTTCATATTGATCCCTTGATTTCTTATGCACGAAAGTTGACCGGTTCACCGTATATTTCTTCTTGCTCACCGGCAGTGGCACCGGCCCCGCGATGCTGGCCCCATCCCGCTCTACCGCCTCCACAATCTGCTGAGCCGATTGATCGATCAACTTATGATCATAAGCCTTCAGCTTAATTCTAATCCGCGGTGTCTGGGGCACTTCCTCCCCAGAACTAACGGCTTCGTCCTCTACTTTATCTTTCTTCTCAATTTTTTTCTTGGTAGCCATCAAATTACTAGTTGCTAGTTACTGATTACCAGTTACTTGAGTATCTTCGTCACCACTCCGGCCCCCACCGTCTTGCCGCCTTCCCGGATAGCAAACCGCATTCCTTCTTCCATGGCCACTTCCGAACCCAAAGTAATTTTGAAACTGATGGTATCTCCCGGCATCACCATTTCAGTACCTTCCGGCAATTCCACTTCACCCGTCACGTCAGTTGTCCTCACGTAAAACTGCGGTTTATAACCCTTGAAAAATGGCGTATGCCGACCCCCTTCATCTTTAGTCAACACATACACTTCACTTTCAAATTTCTTGTGCGGGGTGATGGATCCCGGCGCCGCCAATACCTGCCCTCGCTCTACATCCTCCTTCTTCAAGCCTCGAAGCAAAATTCCCGCGTTATCTCCCGCCTGTCCTTCATCCAACTGCTTATTGAACATCTCGATTCCCGTCACCACCGTCTTCTGGGTATCTCGAATCCCCACAATCTCAATTTCATCGTTCAACTTCACTTTGCCTCGCTCAATTCTACCAGTAACCACCGTTCCTCGTCCTTCAATACTAAACACATCTTCAATCGGCATTAAGAAAGACTTGTCCACGTCTCTTACCGGTTCTGGAATAGCTTCATCCAAAGCCTTAATCAACTCCATAATTGGCTTGGCTTCCTCGTCATCAGCCGATTTGGCTTCCAAAGCCTTCAAGGCTGAACCACGAACAATCGGCGTCTTCTCCGCGTCAAATTCATACTTTTCCAATAATTCCTTAACTTCCTCTTCCACCAGATCAACTAATTCCGGATCATCCACCTGATCCACTTTATTCAGAAACACCACTAATTTAGGCACTCCCACCTGGCGAGCCAGTAAAATATGCTCTCTGGTCTGCGGCATTGGTCCATCCGCCGCCGACACCACTAAAATAGCTCCGTCCATTTGCGCCGCGCCGGTAATCATATTCTTAATATAATCAGCGTGCCCGGGACAATCTACGTGCGCGTAGTGACGATTATCAGATTCATACTCACAATGAGTCGTCGAGATGGTAATCCCTCGCTCCTTTTCCTCCGGAGCGTTATCTATTTCAGCTACGGTTAAAACTTTTTTTGCCCCGCCTGTCAACCCCATAACATGCAGGATTGCCGCCGTGAGAGTAGTTTTGCCATGGTCCACATGACCAATCGTGCCTACGTTCACGTGTGGCTTGTTGCGTTCAAATTTGTCTGCCATATCAAATAATTATTTAACTGATAAAATTAATCTACCCTCCGACGTTTTGACCCAGTTGCTTTAGATGCCCAAGGCCACTAAATGTAACCCACTGCCTAACGCAACCGTCGAGGCTTATACCCTTTTTTATCATATTGCCTCTCATCTGTCAAAGAAAAAAGCTCGAGTTATCCCGAGCTTATATAAACGTTTCCCTTCTCCCCTATTATAGTAGGGGAGAAGGCGAGGATGAGGGGTATTCTAATTGACCTCTCGATCCACCACTCTCCGCAAACCAATGCCTTTTCTCCTCCCTTTTGACACATCATACAAATACGTCTCGCACACGTCGCCCGCACTCAACATATCGCCATTCTTCTCCGGCAAAAAATGCGAATTAGGATTTAGTATCGGATTCTTAATCCGCGCCCGCGATCCGTCCTCACCCTCTACCCAAACATATTTCTTGCCCCATCCACCATCAAACGATACATCCAAAACTGTCACTTGCGAATTTTCTTCCACAAACTTAGTCCTCTCCGCAGTCAACTGACTGTCAACCTTTTCTACCAAGCCTCTGTCATTTCTCTCTACTCCAAACACTACTATCGCTACAGACATAAAAATGAGAACGACTCCAATAACCACGGCAAGCGCCGCATTGGGATTCATATAATCACTAGAACGCGACGTCCCCACCTGCTTCGCAGTCGTATCACTCATCACATCTCTCCTCATTCAAGTTGTTAAAAAACAATCAAAACCGAACACATATTCACTTAATACCTAATGCTTAAAGCTTAATGCCTAACACCCGCTCACTCCTCCGGCTCATACAACACCAACTCTCCATCCTTGAAGATGATTTGATCTCCGGAAATCAGGATATCCTGTTGCGGATTAAATCTCCCAATATGGTAATAACGCCCGTCTCCTTCAACCCGGGAAAAGACAACCAGTCGGAATTTTGAGCCGTCATCAGCCCAATAATCCACATCCAGCACTTCCGCTATACCCGCCTCCCCCGACATGACAGATATGATATTGCTATCAACATCGCCGGCATTTTCTACGGAACTCCTGATATTCTTCTTTGCGCCAATCACCGTTAACGCAAAAATTAGAGCAACCCCAATAATCATAAGAGGCATTACAATGTAATCACAACTATCACTTGAATCCGACGTCCCCGCCTGCTTCGCAGTCGTATCACTCATCACATCTCTCCTCATTCAAGTTGTTAAAAAACAATCAAAACCGAACACATATTCACTTAATGCCTAATGCTTAAAGCTTAATGCCTAACACCCGCTCACTCCTCGGACTCAAACAACACCAACTCTCCATCCTTGAAGATGATCTTAAAACCAGGTTCCCATCCATTTCTGGGGTCAATTTCTCCATCCGGACGATACTGGCTAACTTCCCAATGAAAATTCGAGTCTGCTTCCTCCAGCCACCGATACTTGATGACCCGCAAAACCTGCCCGCTCTCTTTCGAAATATAGTCAACGTCCAGCACTTCTGCTATTCGATGCTCAACATCAGCAATCTTTTGAATCGCACCACTCTCAATTCCAGCATCAATCATTATCACTTGCAGAGAAACACCTATTGCCACTAACAAACTAACCCCCAGCATACTTCTTCCGAAACCTCCCAGCCGATCGCGACCCAACTTCTCAACTTCTCGTTCATACTCATCCATCACACTTCTCCTATAAATTGTTAAAAAACAACCCCAACACCAACAAACACCAACATCACAGAACCAACACTATATAACAAACAAATCCAGTTGTCAAACGAAATGCGAAAAAAACACCCCCGAGGTGCCTGCCAGCCATAGCTTTAACAGAAGCGGACTTGTTAACCGCGTAACACCCCTGGGGTGTCATCCGCAGATGATTCCCCTGGGGT
>QIFI01000130.1 GCA_003229735.1 Candidatus Anderseniibacteriota bacterium
ATCACCCACTCGATTGGTTTGAATGATTGGTTCCGATACTCCATATAAATTTACTCTTCTTTCTACTACATCTCGAATTCCGGCCAAAGCATCCGTCCGATCCCCTTCCGCGATATCCGACATATTCGCCCGATAAATCAGATGCGCTCCGCCCTGCAAATCCAACCCCAGCTTAACTGCCAAATCCCGCTTCTGTCCGCCGATAGTTACCCCCCCATTATTTGGCAAATCAATCCACAGCGCCACTGCCGTCAATATCACTAATCCCCCGATTACCCATTTTCCTCGATTCTTTCCAATCATCCTTCTCACTATATAGGCCATTTAACCCAAAAGAAAAGTCTACACCGAAAATAATTCATCTATCAATCAAACTATTAAAGCGCTATTCAATCATTAACAGAAAAAAATACGGGAAAAAGAAAATTGTTGATATAACCAAAGCTAAGCCTAAATTTATAATACTTGGTAACCACATTTTCTTTCTCCACTGATAAATACCCGGAACCAATAACAGCAAAATAGCCACAACCGCATATATCAATAACAGACCCACGGCATAGGCCGGACCATCGGCCACGGGGAGGAAAGTGTTGAGATGTTGATCTAGTTGAGGATCAAACAACAACCCTATATAGAACGCCAGTGTTAAAAACATCACTACTGGCGGAAAAGTAATGCCTAAAAAAACACAGCCAACTAGAGGCATCCAGGCACTATTCAAATATAATTTTTGTTGTTTTCTAAGCACCGATATTACTTTACATCCGCCACTAACTCTTTCAAGGCCACATGATTCTTTCGCATCTCATTCTTCGGCTCCGTCACCAGATAAACTTCATTTAAATCCCGAAAATATGATAAAAATTTTATCATCCGCTCTCGATCCGGAAAAACTCCGGCCGCGAAATCCTCATCCAATAATCCATTATGTGAATCCGTGCCATTGTATGGCCGGCTTAATGTATTAACATGCACCAGGCCCGTCTGCTTGGCCGTATCGCCAGTAAAAATCTCTAACACCTGCCACATTTTATTCTCCGTAGCCTCATCCTTCTTTGGTATCACCCCAGCCATGGTGTGACTAATATCATTGGCTATTTTAACTCCCTGTTTGGCCAATATCTTCATATCCTCCAAATTCGCGCTGTCAGGAAAATAAATTTTATCTCTAATCTCCATGGCCACTGATTCCATACCCGGCAAAGTTTCTACCGTCAGCATCGTCTTATTCCTTAAAGCATAATCAGACAACTCCTTCATATTATCCAGCCATACTTCCCGCCACTCATCTCTATCTGTGGGCGGATCATCGGTTATCTTTTGGCTTCTGGCATCCAAATCCATTTCCTCCAAATATCTGCCTCCCGGATGAATGTTGACATACACGCATCCAAAATCCCGCGCTATCTGAATCGTGCTCCGAACCTGCTGAATAGACTCCTCCCTAATATCTATATGACGAGTCCCAAAATTAGGTTTTAATCTACCGCCCACCATTCCCCAATAATGCAATCCCACCGCCACTTTATGATCAATCAGCCACTCCAGCATATTGATAAACGGATATTGTTTCAGCGCGTCAATCCGAAACCATAATTCACACATCCTGGCCTGATCTTTCAGCACTATCTCCTGCCCCTCCAGCCACGAAGCCGGCCCCGTCTTAAAACCCACTATCATAAAATCCAAATATCAAAGCTAAAACAATATTTTAATAACCCCTCTCCCCTCGAGGGGAGAGGGCTGGGTGAGGGGGTTTTTAGCCCGATCAACCCTCATTCTTATCTTCTCTCTATCCAAAGAGAAACAATTAACCAGGTTTTTAAACACTCTCTCGGTCTTTATCATTTGAAATTTAGTCATTGGGATTTGATTGCGACGGCCACAGCCTAGTCCCGCCGATGCGGGGAAATTTATAAATTGAAATTTAAAATTCGCTATCGTCCATGGCATTTTTTAAACTTCTTTCCGCTACCGCAATAACATGGGTCATTCCGTCCCACATTTTTATGCTCATTCACAATTGTCTTGCCGCCGCCCCCGACTGGCGCCCCTGAATCTGCCGCCCCGCTCTGATTCGCTCCTGCCTGCCCGCTGGCCATGGCATGCAGAGAACTGCCTTCTTCTCCACCCGCCATCTGCGTCTTTATATTAACCGGCGCCCTGTCCGCCGCCGCTTCAGCGTATGCCGGCTGGGCCCGGAAAACTACATCAATAAATGAAGCCTTAATAGTGCCCAGTAATTTTTGAAATAACTGGTACCCTTCTCGCTGATATTCCACCAAAGGATCTCTCTGCCCATAACCCCGCAAACCTATACCGGTCCGTAAATAATCCATAGTATCCAGGTGGTCCATCCAGTGCGTGTCCACTGCCCTAAGAGCCGCCGCCCGCTCCAGATGCTTAATGTTTTCCGCGCCTAATTCCTGCACTCGAGCCTGCCATTTTTCCTCCAGTGCATGAATTACCGCCTCCTGCAATTTTTCCCGGGCATTATCCGGCCCGTCACTCTCCGCCTTCTCGGCTATCTCCCGCCACTCATCTTCCTTTTGCTTGGCGTCAATTCCCGTCAGCGCGTTCACCGTCTCCGCCATCTCCTTAATATCCCAACTACTCACTTCCTTTTCCCCGCTATGCGTCAATACCAATTGCTCGGCCTGCTCTTGCAGTAATTCCGGTACATAATCATTCAATTCTATGGCCTCCTGTTCGTGCTCTTTCCACTTTCCCCCCAGCATCACGCTCCGCCTCAAAGTATAAATAGCCCCCCGCTGTCTATTTAATACGTCATCATAAGACAATACTTGTTTTCTCATATCAAAATAATACCCCTCTACTCTTTCCTGGGCGCCCGTCAACGCCTTGGTGATCATCTTATTCTCAATCGGTTCATCTTCCGGCAGTTTCAGCTTTTCCATCAAGCCCTTTATCTTGGACCCGCCAAAAATTCTCATCACGTCATCCTCCAGACTAACAAAGAATTGAGTCTCCCCGGCATCCCCCTGCCGCCCGCTTCGGCCCCGGAGCTGGTTATCTATCCGGCGCGCCTCATGTCTCTCTGTTCCCAGCACAAACAACCCGCCCACTTCCGCCACTCCCTCCCCCAATTTAATATCGGTGCCTCGCCCGGCCATATTAGTTGATATGGTTACCGCCCCTTTTTGTCCCGCCTTAGTAATAATCTCCGCTTCCCGGGCATGATGCTTGGCATTCAGCACCTCATGCGGCACCCCTTCTTTCTTAAGCAGTTGCGACAAATACTCTGATTTCTCGATCGCGATTGTCCCCACCAATACCGGCTGACCCTTGGAATGTCGAGCCTTTATTTCCTCTACTACGTTAGTAAATTTAGCCTGCTCTGATACAAAAATCTTATCCGGCCGATCATTTCTCACCAATTTTTGATTTGTCGGCACTACCACTACTTCCAGATTATACACCCCCTCAAATTCTTCAGCCGAAGTCACCGCCGTACCGGTCATCCCCGACAGCGTGTCATATAACCGGAATAAATTTTGGAAAGTAATGGTGGCCAAAGTCCGGCTCTCCTGCTGCACCTTCACTCTTTCCTTGGCCTCAATTGCTTGATGCAGGCCCTCTGAATATCTCCTCCCTTCCATTAACCGGCCCGTAAATTCATCCACTATCACCACCTGTCCATCCTTCACCACATAGTCCTTATCCTTGTCATAAAGAGTGTGAGCTCGCAGAGCTTGTTCCAGATGATGCACGAATCTAATGCCCTTTTCTTCATAAATATTATCAATTCCCAGCATCTCCTCTATTTTTTGCACCCCATCATCCGTTAAGGTGGCTGCTTTTCTTTTTTCATCAATATTATAATCATCTTCCACTTTCAGTCTCGGCACCATGCCGGCAAACTGTCCATATAATTGGGTTGATTCCGCGTCCGGCGCCGATATTATCAACGGCGTTCTGGCTTCATCAATTAAGATGCTGTCCACCTCATCCACAATAGCGAAATTAAGTTCTCCCTGTGCTAAATCCTCCTCCTGGGCGGCCATATTGTCCCGCAAATAATCAAAACCAAACTCATTATTTGTCCCATACGTAATACTGCAGTCATACGCCGCCCGTTTTTCCTCCGCCGACATCCCCGGCACCACCACTCCCACCGTTAATTCAAAAAATTCATATAGCGGCTTCATCCACTCCGCGTCCCGTGGCGCCAGATAATCATTCACCGTCACCAGATGAGCCCCCTTCCCCGACAACCCATGCAAAATTAATGGCAGGGTGGCCGCCAGAGTTTTCCCTTCACCCGTTTTCATCTCCGCAATCCGGCCATCCAGCAATGTCAATCCGCCCGTTAACTGCACGTCAAAATGCCTCATCTTTAGCACTCGCTCACTGGCTTCGCGTATAGCCGCGAATATCTCCGCCTTATGCCGGCGAAGTTCGGCTAGCTCTTTCCCCTGATATTGAGTGACTCGCGCTTTAAGATCCTCGTCAGACAAACCCTTCATTTCTTCAGCCCGGCCATTAATTTTATCAACTGTCGGCAAATACTCCTCCGCCGCCTTCTCATGGCGGCTGGCCCCCTTGAATTTTTCTAATAATTTCATATCAAGATGCAACTATACTTCAAAACCGCTTATCTGACAACGCCATATGCTGTAATTTGCTCTCTGGTTTGGGGATCCCCTCTCCCCGGCCGGGGAGAGGGATAGGGTGAGAGACGCACAGATTGGGGAATCCCCTCTCCCCTCCAGGGGAGAGGGCTAGGGTGAGGGGAGCACAGTCGAATTTAATCATTTGAACTTTGGATTTGATTTAACATTTGGATTTTGAACTTTGGATTTCACCAGTGGTCACTGGAAATTGGTCATTCCCATAATCAGCTTTCTTCTCCATATCAATAAGCACAAACAACAATAACCCTCTCCACCTGTAAGTGGTTGCCATATGCCGTCGTAATTATTCTCGCCTAGTACCGTTACAGATTAATTTTGAGTAGTAAAAAAACTTAAATATGATTTATCATAGTGGCAAGCTTATATCAGTTAAGTAGGAAAATTAATTTGTAACGGTACTAGTCCCGATGGCTTTTTTTTCTGTCCCGATACTTTTGTAATTCTCTGCTCACGGCTTTCTCCGCGTCATCAATAGCCTTGGATATTGAACTGTTAACCCGCTCCGCGTGCCATACTTTTTTACCGATCTCTATATTTATCCGGCAGGTAATCACCTGACCACTGCGATGATGTTTATCACGCTCCAACACCACATCCACCTGCCAGGGGGGCGTCAAATATTTCCCCAGCCTCGATAATTTCTCATCCACCATCACCCGGTCCGCCTGTGTAATTTCCAGATTTTTTGTGGTCAATGAATAATGCACTAATTACAATTTAGTAAAAAATGAATTAAATAACAATATCATTTACCAGTTTTTGCATGGCCTCTCTAAAATTCCTTCGATTATATTTCTCTACCGACTCCCGCATATCCTTTACTCTAAATGGCCTATCTCTGGCAATAAATACCCGCATTGCCTCCGCCAATCCTTCTTCATGACACTCCCCATATAAGACTCCTGTTGCTCCATCCTCAATTATTTCACTGGCTCCCCCTCTACTGTACGCGATTACCGGCGTGCCGCAAGCCAAAGCCTCTGCACTGCTGATGCCAAAATCTTCCGCTCCCGGCTGCAGGACCGCCCGGGCCTGGCGATATATCAATCTTAACTCCTGCCGGTTTACGACTCCCCGGAACTTTGTCGCCGTTCCCGACAGCCTGATTAATCTTCGCTTCATTGGCCCCTCCCCGACCACCGTCAGCGGCAAATTCAGCTTATTGCAGACCGTTACCGCCTGTTCAAAATATTTCGACTTATTCAGTCGTCCCACGATTAAAAAAGGCGCCAATTCCTTATTCTCAAGAGCTTGGGGATCCGGATGAAAAAAAGCCGTATCTATCGGCGGCCATATCACCCGGCTATCCCGCCGATAATACTGCCAGATTCTTTGTCTGGTATATTCCGAATTAGCCACAAAGACATTTACTCGTTGAGCCGCCGTAAAATCAGCCAGCCGCAAATAATGCAGAACAATTCGCGCCAGCCAGACAGTTCCCCACCTGCTTTCTCTCACCACGTCATGCGTCGCGTCCCACACATACCTGGTTGGAGTGTGGCAATAACAAATGTGTGCTACATTCACTCGCGTAATCACCCCTTTGGCAAACGCACTGGCACTGCTAATTACCACGTCATATCCGGATAAATCGAATTGCTCCGCCGCTTGCGGCAGCCAGGCCAGCACCCGAGATGGATGCCGCCTGAACCAGGCCGGCAGCTTCTGCAAAAAAGAAGTATGTATCTGATGAACTTTCCCATCCACTTCAATTTCCGGCCGGCCCGTATACAACGCGTATAAATCCGCTTCCGGGAAAATTCTCAGCATCTCTTCACACACGGCTTCCGCTCCCCCCCGCCGCGTCAGCTCGTCATGCACAATTGCTATCTTCTTGCTGTCCCCCTTATTAGACATCAATTAACCATATAGAATACTTGCAAACACAGCAACGCATCTGCCTGCATTTCAAGAAAAGGCAATTTAATAGATCAAAGTTTTTTACAATATTACTAGTTACCAGTTACCGATTACCAGTTACCAGTTGCTAATTACTAGTTACTAATCACTTCGTCAATAAAACACTCCGCTTATACGTCTCAATATTTTCTAGGGCCGCCCCCGCCCCCTTCACCACGCACACCAGCGGGTCATCAGCAATATAACAAGGCACCGACGTTGATTGCGAAATCAGCTTATCCATATTACGCAATAAAGCTCCGCCTCCGCTGATCACAATTCCTTTATCAATTACATCTGACGACAGCTCCGGCGGCGTCTCCTGCAGTACGTGTTTTATCGCTTGTATCACCTCTTCTAACGGATCGCGGAGTGCCTCGGTTACTTCCGCGCTTACCACCGTGCTTTCTTTAGGCAGCCCCGTAGCCAGATCTCTTCCTCTAACAGTCAGTTGTTTAGTCTCATCAGTCATGGTGGCTGATGCCAGATCTTTTTTCAATTTTTCTGAAGTCTGTTGGCCGATCATTAATCCATATCGTTTGCGAATGTGATCAGTGATCGCTTCGTCAAATCTATTGCCGCCCACTCGGGCCGAATTTGCCGCCACGATTCCCCCTAATGAAATAATCGCCACCTCTGTCGTGCCGCCGCCAATATCCACAATCATATGCCCCGAACTTTCGCCGATCGGAATTCCGGCCCCAATCGCCGCCGCGATCGGCTCCTTAATCAAATATGCCGCTCGGGCCCCCGCCGACAGGGCCGCGTCCACCACCGCTCGTCTTTCCGTACTGGTAATTCCCGCCGGCACCGACACCAGCACTTCCGGACGTAAAAAACGCACCGACACTCCAGTCTTCTGAATCAAAGATCTCATCAACGCCTCCGTCACTCGATAATCAGCGATTACTCCATCTTTCAACGGCTGATGAGCCACGATAGTTTCCGGCGTCCGCCCAATCATTTCCTTGGCTTCATTGCCAATTGCCAGCACCGCGCTCTCCTCTACTGATACCGCCACTACCGATGGCTCATTAAGCACGATACCTCTCCCCGGCACATACATAAGCGTACTAGTCGTACCCAGATCAATCGCGATTTTTCGCACTACGTTTATTCCCATACAATCAACTTATGGTATCCCACTATCTTCCGGCCATCAACTGCAACTCTACCACAACATGTTTTATTTAAGCTCTATTCGCCTTTCGCAGATTGATTATTCTCTTGAGTTATCAATATATCGCTTCCCTCATCATCTACTCTTTCAATATCCGCTCCCAGCCCTCTAAGCCGCTCCACTATATTCTCATATCCCCGGTCAATAATCTCTGCTTCATCAATAACAGTCTCTCCACCCGCCGCCAGCCCCGCCATAATTAAAGTGGCTCCCGATCTGATATCCAGACTTTTGATATGACAACCCGATAATTTAGATGGCCCCTCCACAATCACTCGATGCGGATCACACACTGTTATATTTGCCCCCATTTTCACCAACTCATCACAATGCCTAAACCGGCTCTCATACATCGGATCATGAATCAAAGACGCCCCCCTGGCCTGCGT
>QIFI01000073.1 GCA_003229735.1 Candidatus Anderseniibacteriota bacterium
GATCGCGCATCCCCTCTCCCCTCGCTAGGGGAGAGGGTTAGGGTGAGGGGCGTCACCGTCACATAAATCATTAGCCATTAAGAATTCATTAGAAATTATAAATTAAAAATTACCCCCACATCGCTCTCATTCGCCTCATCACCTTAATCAACCCATACATTCTCTCCTGCAGTACCAAATCATACGCTCCCGCATATGTAACTCTGCTCCCCCCAAACCCTTCTTTAAATCTGGTAATCCCGGCCCACGGATGATCTTTGCCCGCCCTCTCCGGAGCCGCTCCATAAAAATCATATTTTTCATAACCCAGTGATCTGGCTCGTCTCATCGACTCCCAATGCAATAAATGAGCTCCCATTAACTCCCGTCTCTGACTACTGCTGGCTCCATGCGCGTAAGTTGCCGTCGCCCCAAAATACACTAACCAGGCCGCCGCCAACACCTCACCATCTTTTTCCGCCACCGCCAGCTCCAACAATCCCGCCGGAACTAATGCCTGCCATAATGCCTGATAATATTCTTTCGGATGATAGTGAAATCTTCCTCTCTCTTCTACCTCTTTTGCCAACTCCCAAAAACTTTCCACATCTTTCTCATCCTTGCTGAATCTAACCCTCACCCCCTTCTTCACCGCCAACCGAATATTATATCTGGTTTTCTGCTTCATTCCCGCCATTATTTTTTCCTCATTATTCAAATCCACCACCAGCGTATGTCTCGGCTGAACTTCTCTTTCCGATTTCTGCCACTCGGCCGACAGCCATTCAGGCTTATTCAATTCCTTGATAGCAGGATCGATCCTCACCCACGCCGCCGCTTCGTTCTCTGCCAGTTCCTTGAAATATTCCTGCATTTCCGACCAGACATCAATCATTTCCTGATCGCTTAAACCGGTTTTCCATACCGGCCCCCGCGGCACATACAGCCAGCTCCTGCCCAACATCATCTTTCTCCGCACTGCCAAAGCCGCCATCTTTATCTCCCCATCCTGCACCACCATCGACCGCCAAATTTTCAAACCAGACTTCTTCTGCACCTCTCCCCAGGCCCACGACTGCGTAAAAGACCCTCCCGGAGCCCTTGACACCAGCTCATCCCAAACCTTCTTATCTTTTTCACCTGCCAACTCAATAGCCATAAAAGAAATTTCAAGTATCAAAGATCAAATGTCAAACGGACTACGTCTGTACGCCGTCGCTGTCCCCTCTCCCCTTTGGGGAGAGGGTTAGGGTGAGGGGCACCGCCGTCCCACATTGATCATTAATCATTAAGAATTCAATAAAAAATAGAAATTAAAAATTAATTGTTCTGCCTCTGCAAAACTATTCGCACCGCTTCTTCCACCGTCTTCACCTCCGCCGGCAGTTTCCGCGCCGAGCTCCTGGCTTGCCCGCCGGTATAGCCTATGCTCATTAAAGCCTCTATCAATTCCTGCTGGATTGTCCCTACTGCCTGCCCCGCTTGCACCAACTCCACCTTTTCCTTCAACTCCACCAGAATTCGCTCGGCCGTTTTTTTCCCCACCCCTGAAACTTTAGTCAATAGCGCCGTATCCCCCTCCGCCACCGCCTGCCCAAGCACCCGAGGTGACGCCGCCTCCAAAATCCCCATAGCCGTCCTCGGCCCCACCGACGGCACCGTCAGCAGCAATTCAAAATGTCTCAATTCCTCCTGGTTTAAAAATCCATACAACGCCTGCTTATCACTGCTTATCTGATGATAAATCTTCAAGTTCACTGTTGAACCCACCAAAGACTTGGTTAACAGTGTCGGCAATACCTGCACTCGATACCCCAACCCTCCAGCATCCACAATCAACGCCTTATCCTCTTTTTCCAGCACCTCTCCTTTTATTAACGCAATCATCTATATTAGCGTATGACACCAGCCAAAATAAAAAAAGCGTCACCTTGCCCATACCCAAACTTATAACCATCCCCTGGCACCCAACCAAATATGACTATAAGCTATAAATATGCGCCTGGAACATGTATCACCTGATCAGCTCAAACAAGACCTCAAGGAAATTGTGGGCCAGCACGTCGATCTAAAAAAATACCAGCTCTTCTTCTTTGGCTCACGCGTCCAGGGCCGGGGTGATGACCGCTCCGACATCGATGTCGGCATCGAAGGGCCGCGACCCCTCAACCCCGTCGCCAAAGCCGAGATTGAAGAGGCCATCGAAAATCTACCTTACCTTTATCAAATCGAATTAGTTGATTTTAAAAAAGTCTCTAGCGATTTCTACCATATTGCCAAACGTACCATTGAGCAGATAAAATAATATTATGGTCACCGAACCGGAAAGATTAAAACAGTTAGTCAAAGCCTTAACCCGCCTAGAAGAAGTCATGGCCCTCGATAAAACAATCATCAATCGCGACGCCGCCATCAAACGATTTGAATTCAGCTTCGATCTAGCCTGGAAAACCATTAAAGACTGGCTTTACAACCACCGTGGCGTTACCTGCCATTCGCCAAAAGGCTGTTTTAAAGCGGCCTATTCCCAAAGCTTGATCGAATATGAAGAAACCTGGAATCAAATGACAGACGATCGCAACGATATTGTTCATCTGTATAAAGAAAAATTAGCTGACAACCTCTACGACCGCCTACCCGAATACCTAAAACTACTCCAAAACCTATTAATAAACCTCAAAAACAGCCCGTAATAACATTGGAGTCGGTTTTAATATGAATATTGAGAAATCAGAAGTTTCTCAATACCCCACAATATACAAACTTACCCACAATCCTATAAATACTTTTCCCAACCGTACCAGAAAATGTAATTGATAATAATTCCAGCCAATCCGCCAATAAGAAAGTTCCTTGAGAAAAATGGGTATTTACTTTTAGTTTTATACCAGATGAAAAATACTATTACTACTATAATGGCAACGCCGATATGGAAACCCGGATAAGGAATGTATTTTAGTGGCCACACTTCTCCTGCAAGAGGCGATATAAATAGTTCGCTTATGAATGGAAAGGTTAGAGAAGCTAATATAATTGGCCCGACTAAGTAGAAAGCAGTGATCTGCTCAACCATAACCTTACGTTCAGCTGACGTTTTTTTTGTCACCCCTGGCAATTGCACAATACGCATTACAGCAATAATGATGCGGGCGCCAATAATTGGGCCCCCTATTGCCAGTAATAGGAACAAAGAGAAACCTAGTAAATTCATGGTGCTAGTATCAGTAGGCCAAACATCTCTAAGTGCGTCTATCCCATTCAGCATCTCATTCCAGATTGTCCCGTCTGTTTCCATATATAAATCATACTGTATAAACGCTCACCATTCCAACACATAAACTTTTCACTTGTTCATGGTTGTTTGGGTCAACTGGGGAAAAAATCGAGAGACTGCTCCGTGTCTGATCATCCCGCTGAGGCGGTGTTGGCCTACTGATTTGCTGCGGGGGTTTAATTGGCTCTAAATCCTCAGAGATATGAAAGTCGTGACCGGCCGAGGCTAGACCAACGAGGACTAAGAACCCAAAAAGTAACTCCCAACCAAAAAAGGCCACAGCACAGCAACAGCAGGCACCGACAGCACAAACACATTTGTCCATTGTTCGCTCTCCAGAAAAGTTTTGGATCGTTTGGTCTCCAATCAGTTCGGTTTTACCCCAGTTGCATATGAAAAACCAACAGGTTGTGATCCTGTTGGCATAATAGCAATAGTTATTGCTACCGTCAAGGTGGTACTATGCCTTTTCAGCAGTAAATCATGTCGTAAACCATTGTCATGAAATAGCTTACGTATATTAGATTACTTATCAGGCCTGTGGATGTGCGACTTGCGTCGTGAGTCAGGCGGGGGATCACCGACGTCGAGGTCCGAGGGGAATTTTCTTGACGATCCGTGGCTACAAAATTTGCCGTTGCGCCAGGATCGAAGTTCATACGAACCTTGGCGGTCCCGGCCGGCGACTTTACAGCAAATAATACACGGCTCGTCCTTATTGGACGGTGGTAGTAGGCGGTGGTTCCACTTGGTCAGAAACGCCTCAACTCGACTGGCTATGGCACGCTTCTCGTTAAGGGAATCGCCGCAGGGCCGGTTGCCCATCTTTTGCAGAATAAGCCTCAACTTGTCTCTGACTGGCCCATGACGATTGATGGCTTCGGCATCAAGCATATCAAAGATCGCCACAATGGTCTCGGCTGGTACGAGTTCATTAGGGTTTTGTGGGAAAACCTGATTGAGATAGGTACAAAACGTTTGCATTGCTGATTCCTCCCCATCGATGAAGTCTGAAGCCAACCGTTGGCTCCACACGTCTGGGGACGAATCGGTCATAGAAATCTGCGACAGAGGCTGCCCCTGTCTCGGGGAGTCAGCGGTAAAACCATAGTAATGATGTAGCTGTTTGTCAAATTCTTCGGCCGTACGAGCTCACAAGACTGAGAGGTGGTATAGTAAAAACAGCGTTAAACAAACACAAACAGCAAAACTAACTTCAAACACCCGATGTTTGAAAATGGCTTAGACAGCCTCTAAGCGCAATATTCAAAAACTAACTTCAAACACCCGATGTTTGAAAATGGCTTAGACAGCCTCTAAGCGCAATATTCAATATTACACTTAACCATAAGCAATCACGCCACCCTTCCATATTACATAATATGGAAGAATAAATTTACCTTATCCCCCTAACAATCCCTCGAACAGAATGTCATCATAGCCCATCCGTACTACTCACTACTCACCACAAACTACTCACTATTTTATATATTCCGCTCTTCCACCCCACCTTGCCAATTATCTTAAGTCGGTTAACCTCTCACTGTGAGCCGTCAATTCAAATTAAAATCACCTTACCAGCCCGCCGGCGATCAGGCTATTAAGCAATTAACCGCCGGCCTGAAAAAAGGACTAGATAAACAAACCCTGCTCGGCGTTACCGGCAGTGGCAAGACATTCACCATGGCCTCCGTCATTCAGAACATCCAAAAACCCGCTCTGGTCATTAGCCACAATAAAACCCTGGCCGCTCAACTAACCGAAGAATTTAGAGAATTTTTCCCGGATAACGCTGTCGAATACTTTGTCTCCTACTACGACTACTATCAACCCGAAGCCTACATCGCCCGCACCGATACCTACATCGCCAAAGACGCCAGCATCAATGACGAAGTAGATCGTCTGCGCCACAGCGCCCTGGCCAGCGTCTTAACCCGTCCCGATGTCATCATCGTCGCGTCTGTCTCCTGCATTTACGGCCTGGGCAATCCCCAGGAATATTTCGACCAAAAATTACTGGTTAAAATAGGGGACTCATATCCCCGTCCGGACCTGCTTAAAAAACTCACCTCCCTGCATTACGCCCGCAACGACATGAATCTGCGGCGCGGCACCTTCCGCGTCCGCGGTGACATTATTGATATTTACCCGGCCAGCGAAGAGCGCCTTATCCGCATCGAATCATTTGGCCCCGCCATCGAGAGCCTGACTTATCTGGACCCTCTCACCGGCGAGGTTCTGGATCGACCCCGCCAAGCCCTGATCTTCCCCGCCACTTTTTTCATCACTGATCAAGCCAAAAACCAGCTGGTTATTTCCAGCATCAGGCGGGAACTGAAAACCCGGCTGGCCAAATTCAAGAAACGCCATAAGTTACTGGAAGCCCAGCGGCTGGAGCAAAGAGTTAATTATGATCTGGCCATGATCCAGGAATTGGGATATGTGTCCGGCATCGAAAACTATTCCCGATATTTTGATGGCCGATCAAAAGATGAACCTCCTTTTACTCTCCTTGACTATTTTCATCATCACTATGGACCAGACGGTTTTCTCACCATTATTGATGAATCACACATGACCGTCCCCCAGATAGGCGCCATGTCCGGCGGCGACAGCGCCCGCAAAGACAACTTAATCAGATATGGCTGGCGCCTCCCTTCCGCCCGTGACAACCGCCCGCTTAAATTCCCTGAATTCGAAGACCGCATTGGCTCCACCATCTTCGTTTCCGCCACTCCCGGCGATTATGAACAAAATACCAGCCGCCGGACGGTCGAACAAATCATCCGCCCCACTGGCCTGCTCGATCCCACTATTGATATTAAACCCTTAACTCATCAGATCGATTCTGTTATGGACGCTATCAAAGACAGAATAGCCAAACAGCAAAGAGTCCTGGTCACCACCCTCACTAAACGCATGGCTGAAGAACTATCCTCCTATCTCATCGAAACCGGCACCAAGGCCGCCTATATCCACGCCGATGTAGCCACCCTGGACCGGCTAACCATTCTGCGCGATTTAAGAGCCGGAAAATATGACGTTCTGGTTGGCATTAATCTCCTGCGTGAAGGTTTGGATCTCCCCGAGGTTTCTCTAGTTGCTATCATGGACGCCGACAAAGAAGGCTACTTGCGCTCCACCCGCGCCCTGATTCAGAATATGGGCCGGGCCGCCCGCCACCTGGACGGTCATGTCATCATGTACGCCGATATTATCACCGGCTCCATGCGGGCCGCCATCGATGAAACCAACCGCCGCCGGGCCATTCAAGCCAAGCATAACCAACAGCATCACATCACTCCCCAGACTATTACCAAAGCCATCCGCGATACCAGACTTTCCGGCCACACCCATAAAACTCATCAACCTCTCTCCATCGATGACATCCCCGATTCCGAAAAAGATCACGCCATTAAAACTCTCACCCAAAAAATGGATATATCTGCCAAGAACCTGGATTTCGAATCCGCCGCCGAGTACCGCGACCTGATTCAACAGCTTAAGAAACCATAGTGATGACGTTTGGCTTCGTCAAGTTACTAGGCTAATCTAGATTAATGCGCCGACCATCAAGAACAGATAATACTTATAATGAGTATGTTAAGGATTTTTATCGCAAGATAGAAGATTATGACTGGAATGATGTAACTGACAATCTTCGCGGTCTGGAGTCTTTTCTACATCGAGCTCGGGAAAAAAGAATGACGGATCTCATTAAAAAATATGGTCGCGGCCGCAAATACCTTGATGTTGGTTGCGGAACCGGCTTGATACTGCGGCATTTACCAAAAGGATCAGTCGGCATTGACTTAAACCCGCGGCATTTAGAAAAGGCTCGAATTTATGCGCCTCAATCACAAGTAATGCTTGGGGATGCCGAAAATATTGACTTGCCTGTTAAAACTTTTTCTACCGTTATTTGCACCGAGGTTCTAGAACATTTAGTCTGGCCAAATCGTGCTCTTGAATGTATCTATAAAGTGCTGGAACCAAACGGTATCCTAATTGGATCCACACCTCGGCATGCCTTATTATGGCGTTTTCGCTGGCTGTCATCGACACATTTTCATAACGAACCTTTTCACAATGAATATGAAGAGCGGGAGCTTCGACAATTATTTGCCAGCTACGAAAACAAGCTGCTTGAAACCGGCTTCTTTGGCTCAAACTTTTTCTTTGTGTTGCGGAAAAGATGAATTTAGAAAAGCATGCGCTAAATTGGCTAATAGATTGGAGTATTCCGCCGTTAGTAGTGATACTTTACTTAACATTAACCTACCGGTTAAGCATCACTATGACAGCGTGGTCTTCAGGAAAAGCGGCCGGAACTTTACAATTATTTCTTCTCCTGACTCTACCAATACTGATAATACTTGCTCATCGACAAAAAAAGTCAGCATACATAAATAATAAATTATTAATTATAGGCTTGCTTGCGGCAAGTGCGGTGGTTTTTTATTGGCATTTTGATATTTTTCTAAACTATCTGGATCTCCCTCTTACTAACGATATTCCGGCGCGCACTCTAACTGCCGCCCGCACCCTCTTAACTGGAAATAATCCATACAAATTATCTATTCCACCTCTGGAGGCCATCCGATCATCAAACATTTATCAGGAAGGATTTGTTTATATGCCGTTTATGATGCTGGTTTATATTCCGCTGATTTGGTTGGGCGCCAAGGGAGTATTAATAACAAATCTGCTATTAGAAATAGCCGCCATAATTTTATTATGGTTAATCGGGAAAAAAATTGCTTCGGGAGTAGTTGGATTATTAGCCGTGTTCTTATATTTAATGACTTGGCTGGTGCCTTATGAGCTATTTGGCTCCGGCGTGACAGATCTGGCTGCCATAGTCCCCCTTTTAGTGGCTGTCTTTTTATTCCCTATGAGCCCGTTAAATAACCCTTTTTCGTCACGAAATCTTCCTGGCTTGAGATCAAAAATTCGGAAAATGAGAAGAAATAATAACCATTACTTCGACGAGTTTTACGGATTTTTGAGCCAAGTCCAGGGAAATTACAGTCGGAAAGGAGGTTATTTAACGGGCTCTAGACAAATGGGCTGGGTTGGCTTCTTTATTGGTCTTTCAATTGCCGTCAAGTTACTGCCTGGTGCGTTATTCATCATAGCATTTTTCAATAAATCACATTGGCGAAAATATTTACTGGGCATAGGATTTGGTTTAATTCCTTTTTGGTTCTTTCTAATACTATCTCCGGGAGATTTCCTGGCCGGCACTGTTTTATTTGCGTTAATCAGACCTGGTGATGAAACTAGTTGGCTATATGGTGTATCTCCATTAATTAAAAATAGTGTACAGATATTATTATTACTGGCAGTGTTAGGATCAACCGTGTATGTGTGGCGAAAACCAGTATTAATTAGGATGCGTCTTGGCATAGCTCTAATGTTAATATTGGGTCTATTATTAGCCAGTGTGGTCAATCACAGAAATTACCAACTATGGTGGATTCCTTTCTATGCCTTATTAACAGCCTTGGCGGCCCTGGGAAACACCAGCCAGTTAAATTCAAATGTTGCCCCTCGTCCCCAGTAAAATATTACTTCTTTCCTATTTATTATTGATCAGCAGTTTACTGATTAGCGACGGATTATATAATCGATGGGCCTTATTGGTTATGGGAATAAGCTACCTGCTCTTTGTTATGGCTATGATCGGTCACAGAAAACAGGGAGCCTTGCGTCTAGACAATTTATCAAATAGCTATTTAGCTGGAGCCGTCGCTATATCAATTATCTACTGGTTTTTGAAACCCATTAACACAGATTCCATGCCCCCGTGGTTCTTGAATTTGGCCAACTGGACCGCCGCAATTGGATTGATTGGGCTAGTGGTTTTATACCTATTGAGCCGGCAATTAGGCAGATACCGGGCTCCCCTTTTTTTCATTTTGGCCATCATCCCCATAATGCTGCTGTTTTTTATTCCCCCAGCTATACCCAGGCCGTCAATCGATGTCTTTTATTGGCATCAGACCGGGGCTTATAATTTTATTCGAGGCATAAATCCTTATTCCCAAACAATTGGTGTACCAACTCACTATACAAAATCAGTAGCGTATGATTACCCGCCAGGTATTTTGTATCTAATGGCGCCAGCCTATTATATATTTGGCGATATTAGATATAGCCAGGCCTTTTTGCTAATAATTACTGCCATTATTATCTATTTTATCGCTCGTCATTCATTAGGCGTACTGCCTGGTGAATTGTTAGTATTATTATTTGTATACCATCCCAGAAATATCTTTGTTTTGGCGCACAGTTTTACGGATGTTTTTTTGGTGGCTCCAATATCCTTGTTCGTATGGCTAAAACTGCATAATCGTTGGCCGGCGCTGACCGCCGCGACCCTAGGATTTACAATTATGTTAAGACAATACCTTATTTTCATACCAGTCCAGTGGCTGCTGATAGAGCGGCGAGGTAAATACTATATGGTGGCGGCCATAACTGCGTTAGCGGTAGTTCTGCCATTTATATCATCAGATCTGAAAGGCTTGGTGCAAAATGGTTTTCTATTTAATCTTCAGGGGCCATTTCGACCTGACAGCCTAACAGTTTCATCTTTTATTTTCGAACTATTTGGTAAAAAAGCTTCGCTTACATGGTCCATACTAGTAGGAATCATTTCGGCGCTCTTTACGTTTTTCCTTTTTAAAAAAGATGCCAATCTGGAAAACTTCATGCTGGCTATAACATTCACTATTTTCAGCATAATATTTTTAGGGAAACAGGCATTTGGGGGATACTATTATTTCGTGTCTATTATGATGCTGTTAGTTTTGGCTATTTATAACCAGGCGGGTTCCCGGCCAGCTCAATAGAAATTCCCGAGTTTACGCTCGGGGATTTCTATTGTGAATCACGTGGTATTATTAACCCGACATCAATCGCAGCACCTGCACTGACCACAACGCCTGAAAAAGAAATAAGAACAGCAGCAATGATATAAACACCGGTTTAAACCTTATAAATTTCACTTTCGGCCAAATGGCTACTATGGCCAGCCCATAAAACACGCTCATCATTACCCGCAGCAACAAAGCCTCCTCATATATCTTACTTTGCTGCAGAGTCAAACTTAACCACGGTAAAAATAAAAACAGATATATTTTACGCTCCTGCCATAATTGATCAAACACATAACCCAATCCCATGGCTATCAAAGGATAAAGCGTATACTTATACCAACCATAAAGCTGCGGCGGAGCCACATACAAAAACAACCACGACAGGACCAGCAGAGATGCCAAAACCATCACTTTGATTCGATGATCTTCTCCCTGCGACAACCAGACTATCAGCCCTATCAACCCCACAATTATTGCCGGATCAAGCATATCTAAATAACCAATATTAAGGTAAGTGAAAATTGACCAGAAGTTGCTAAACGTATATGCGACACCATGAAGATTGCGCATCGTGGCCACAAAGATATCCCAACCGTAATAATAGTTATATGCCAGATACAAACCAATCATCACTATAACGGCTCCGCACAAACTCCACATCATCCGATAACGACGCCTGAAGCCGGCCGTTAATATTAACATCCCTGGCACCACCAGCCCGGTCAATTTAGCCAGTGGCGCTATTATACTAACCAGCAGCAGCAGCCCTACTATCAGACGTTTCTGTTTCTTTGTCTTAATAGTCTCATATTTTTGCCAACCAGCCATCGCCGCCAACATTAGCAGAGCAATAAAATGTTCAGCGGCTACTATCCGAGACGCTACTACATGCGACGGAAAAAATGTAAACGCCGCTAGGCTGAACACGGCCATCCTTTTACCTCCCACCTGCAGCATCAACCAAAAAGTAAGCCACAATGTCAGTCCCGATATTAACCACATCGGCAAACGTATCAACCCCCAATTAATATCACACCAGTCTGTCTCACCCACTATATTTGCCCATCCTCCAATCAACAAACTAAACAGCGGAGGATGAGCCAAATACGGTACCACCACCGTGTTGCACATTCTTGACACCACCCCTTCGCGATCCCAGAAAATCGTCCAGGAAGCCGGCTCTCCTTCACTCAACAATGACGTCCCATTAAACAACCAGCTCTTTTCATCATTATTCAGAAACGGCACCATAAACTCCCCTAAGCGATAACCACGCAAGCCCATCCCGATTAATAACAACAGGATTACCAGCCCAATTAACCCGGCATTGCCGTTCCATCGCAACCTCAACATATTGAGTTTATAACACACTTCTCTATAGATTATTAACCCGCGGTCACACAATCACCCTCGCCGCATTATAATAAAAATTTTCGCCAGAATTTATCCTCCCGCTTTAACCAGCTCATCAAAAAGCCCACCAGCCTCTGGTAAACTGACCAGCCAGCACCACTAAAATTCCGGCTGACCAAAACATCCACACTATCGCCGCCGCCCGATATCTCCCCAGATAACCCAGCATAAAAAACACCGGCCACATACTAAGCAAAAAGCGGGGATTACTATACATAAACGATGACGACATAATTTGGATCGTCACCAAAGTTAAATAAATAGCGTAAGACCACCGCAATTTCCACCAGGCCCACGCACTGGCCGCTATCGCCAGCAAACTGGCTCCTACTTCCATCCACCCGAACATCACCTGATAACTGCCATACGGCCATCCCCCTATTTTATCCCAGGCCCCCTTGAAACCCACCCACGGCCATGCCAATTCCCGATACCAGTTTACCTTCTGCATTTCCATCCAAAACCACGGCGTTCCAAATAAATCATAGTTAATCAACAAATAAATCACGAACATCCCCGGTATCAACATCAACCATAACCCTTCCACCCATCGGTTTTTCTGATGCCTATGCATCTGCCAAAATTCCCATACCAAAGCCGGCCACAATAACACCCCCATCATCCGGGTCAAAGCCGCCAGTCCGCCCGCTAAACCCGCCCACCCCCACTTACCGCGGCGAGCCGCCAAGAAAGATCCCACTGATAACCACAAAAACAACCCTTCGGTATACGAAGCATTAAAAAAATATGCCGTCGGAAATATCAATAAAGCCACCAACGACCTAAAAGCCGCCTTTTTTCCAAATTCCATCTCGGCCAGCCGGTAGAACCAATACAAACCCAGCATCGCCGCCCCATTTGACACTATCATCGCCGCCCCCGTCCAGTCGCCAACTATTACCTTCATCACCCGAATCAGCCCAGGATACAAAGGAAAAAATACAATATAGGTTCGCTCTATTCCCGCTACCTGATAACCATCACGGGCCACGGCTATATATGATAAAGCATCCCACCTGCTCCACACTTCGCCCCACCAGGCCCACACCGACAAGTCAGTTGCCAGTTCATTGCGCAAAGCAAAAGCTAATATACTCAACCCGAACAACCCGACTTTTACCCCCACAATTACCAGCCACACTTGATAATACTGCCTCCACCAAGTTACCATCGACCTTACCAGCCGCTCTTGTGTCTGATATTCTAAATAGATTCATCTAATTAACATTACTTAACCCCAGCTATTTACCATACCCATGCTTATCCTAACTTTTCTCCTCCTGGCCATTCCCATCTTTCTCGGCATCACCCTGGCTATCGCCTTAAGCCTGCATCAGGAAAAAATTACCACTTGTCTAATCGGCACCACCGGCGGCCTGTCCGCCACCGCCTTCATCTTATTCCTCTTAAGTCTATGGCTGACCATCACCCCCGGCATCCTGATTATCTACCATCATCTACATCTGGTCCAGAAGACCCATCCCTAAATTGTGGACAAATCTCCACCTGGACACCACTGCCCTTTACCTCCTCATCACCACCCTGGTGATATTCACTATCATCGCTCCCAAACTTTTATTCTGGAATGATGGGGGATTGACCACCGGCATAATCAATGCCTGGGGAGATTTAGGCTGGCACATGTCCAACATTACTATGTTTGCCGAACCTCACGAAAACATTCTGGATAATCCCATCCTGGCCGGCGAACGCTTGACTTACCCTTTCTTGTCCAATTTCTTCAGCGCCCTCCTGCTCATATCCGGCGCCCGCCTGGACACCACTGTCGTTCTGCCCGCCCTGATTCTCATCCCCACTCTCCTCCTCTTACTTTACAGTTTTACCCGTGATTTAACCGACAACTCCCGGGCCGGCATCATAGCCCTTCTGCTCTTTCTGCTGGGCGGCGCCACTCTAGGCTGGCTTCGCGTCTTCTCCGACTGGAATGCCAGCCTCAAACCTTTCCTGGAATTTATCATCCGGCTGCCCAAAGACTATTCCGGCGTCGGAGTCGACACCAATGGCTTTAATTTTCTTAACCCCACCACCAGCCTGCTTTTACCTCAACGCCCCTTCATCTTTGGCCTGCCCCTGGCCTTAAGCATTCTCATACTGCTCTCCAGCCATCACCCCTCCACCCGGCCTAATCGCTTTCTTCTGGCCGGCCTTCTGGCCGGCATCCTGCCCCTTTTTCACGCTCACACCGTTATTGCCCTCATCCCTCCAATTTTAATCCTGGCCGCCGTCTCACGCGCCAAAGTCTGGTTCCGATTTTTTATCCCTGCTGTCCTCCTGGGTACTCCCGCTGTTATCTACTATCTCACCGGCTCTCAATCACCGGGATCATTCATGCGCTGGGATCCCGGCTGGGTGGTAACCGGTAACTTTCTCTGGTATTGGTTCAAAAACACCGGCTTGTTTTTTCCTCTTATCTTTCTCGGCCTGTATTTAACTGCCCCCCCTAAACTTAAATATTTCAGCCTGGCCGGATTATTCCTGTTTATTCTGGCCCATCTCTGGCTATTCGCCCCCTGGGCCTGGGACAATTTCAAAATTATCATCTACTGGTACATCTTCTCCCTGCCTCTGGTCAGCTGGGTAATCGTTATCCTGTACCAGCATTACCGCCGCCGTCTAATCAGACTATTAATCATCGC
>QIFI01000087.1 GCA_003229735.1 Candidatus Anderseniibacteriota bacterium
TAAACTAATCCAATCCCCATAATCAATAACACTGAATCACGTCATGCGGACACATGCGTTTAAGTTAGTATTCGGGTCATTCGGATGCAATTCGGGGATTAGAATCGCCGCCTAATGAATAAACGGGCTGATCTAACTCTTCATGGACAAGTCCAGGGTGTATCTTTTCGAATCACTGCCCAAAAATGGGCTGCTGAATTAAATTTAACCGGTTATGTTCAGAATAATCCCGATAAAACTCTCATCATTTCTATTCAGGGTGACCAAAATAAAGTAGAGGAATTTATCAGTAGATGTTATGATGGCCCCAAGTGGGCCCGCGTCACTGATATCATCATCAAATGGCGCGATCAAATTGATCCTCATCTCACTTCGTTCGAAATAAAATATCCACGCCATGCCCGGTAACAATACTTCACCAAGCTCGCTTGATGCTTGGCAGCTAGTAAAATTTAATAAGCAATCACTGCTTGACTATAAATATCATGCCTTGCCCGGGCTCGCTTACTGCGCGCGGCCGCGTGAAGTATTTGTTAACTGGGCATGAGTAAAACTATCTCAATTATTTTATTGGAAGATATTGCCAAACTGGGCAAAGCTGGCCAAATTGTTCAAGCCAACGAAGGATATGCTCGTAATCTATTATTTCCCCAAGGCCAAGCCGCCTTAGCCAATGCCGAAATTAAGGCCAAACAGCAAACCAGGCAGCAAACCCTGCAAAGGGCCGCTGCCAAGGAACTAGCCAGTCTGCAAAAACAAGCCTCCAAAATTGATGGTAAAGATTTCACCATCATGGCCCAAGTCAAAGCAGGTGAAGGCGACGAGTTGTATGCCGGCATCAATGCCGATCTCATTGTAAATGCGCTTAAAGAGCAGGCTAATATTAACTTGAAACCCAAGCAGATAAATATTACTGACAAACTGACGTGCCTGGGAACCTATCCTGTATCTATCAATCTATCGGCTGAAGTTGAAGCCGTAATTAATCTAACTATTATCTCGGCCGACTCCTCATCTACCCCCTAATTATGCCCGCCAAAAAACCCAAATATATTTTTGTTACCGGAGGTGTCTTGTCCGGTCTGGGCAAAGGCATTACTGCCGCTTCCATTGCCAATGTCTTAAAAGAGCGCGGCCTTAAGGTCAACATGCAAAAATTTGATCAATATATAAATGTCGATGCCGGCACTCTTAATCCCGCCGAACATGGAGAAGTATTTGTCACTGATGATGGCGCCGAAGCCGACCTGGACCTGGGGCACTATGAAAGATTTTTAAATCAAAATCTAACCACCAACTCCTCCATTATGACCGGCAAGATTTATCAGTCTCTGATTGCTCGCGAGCGCCGAGGGGAATACCTAGGTAAAACCGTCCAGGTTATTCCCCATGTCACCGAAGAAGTTAAAGATCGCACCCGTATTGCCGCCACCATGGATGATTTTGATGTCCATATTGTCGAAATCGGCGGCACCGTCGGTGATGATGAAGGCTTTCACTTTATTGAAGCCGCCCGGCAGATGAGACTAAACGAGGGCAAAGACAATGTATTGTATGTCCATGTTGTTTTTCTGCCTTATCTCAAAGCCTCTGACGAAGTTAAAACCAAACCGGCCCAAAACAGTGTCCGGGATCTGCGCAGTATTGGCATCCAGCCCGATGTCTTAATTGCCCGCACCGATCATGATGTAAAAGATGGCCTGGTGGAAAAACTCTCCCTCTACACCAATGTTGAACCGGCGGCCATCATGCTTCTTCCAACTGTGCCCAGCGTTTACCAGGTGCCTCTAATGATGGAATCAGCCCATCTTCATCAGGTCATTGCCGATAGATTAGGACTCAAGCTTCAGGACCGTCAGCCCGCCTGGACTAAGCTGGTGGCTAAAATCCAGACCTCCAAACCCCATTTAACCATCGGGCTGGTCGGAAAATACACCACCATGTTGGATACCTACGCCAGCGTGGTCGAAGCCCTCAAAGCCGCTTGCTGGCAGGCTGATGTCGATCTTAACCTCCGCTGGCTGGACTCCGAGCAACTGGAAAGTCAGGATCCGGATGCTTATCTGCAGGGGCTATCCGGTATTGTCGTTCCCGGCGGTTTTGGGACTCGTGGTATCGAAGGTAAAATACTAGCCATTAAACACGCTCGCGAAAATAAAATCCCCTACCTCGGTCTCTGCCTTGGCATGCAATTAGCCGTCGTCGAGTTTGCCCGCCATGTAGCTGGCATCAAACAGGCCACCAGCCAAGAGCTTGACGAGGAAATAATTCTTAAAAATAATGGGCCTGCCCAGCGAAGCTCGTCCGCGGACGAGCGAAGTTGGGTAATTCATATTATGGCCGACCAGAAAACCATCACTGATAAAGGCGGCACCATGCGCTTGGGTGGCTGGGATTGCATTCTCGCCGAGGACTCGTTCTCATATAAAGCCTATGGTAAAAAAAGTATCCGTGAGCGGCATCGTCATCGATATGAATTCAACAATGATTTTCGTGAGCAATTACAAAATGCAGGTCTGATTATCGCTGGTACCACCCCGGACGGTAATCTGGTGGAAATCGTCGAGGTTAAAGATCATCCTTGGTTTGTCGGTGTCCAATACCACGCCGAATTTACTTCCCGGCCCATCACCGGCCACCCGCTATTCAATGATCTCATCAAAGCGGCTAAGGCATACTAAAACTAAGTTATCCGCATGCTATACTTTAATTATAATGGTAGACGATAAAATCAACAGAATTGTCCGGAAAATAGTCAGCGACTTTGAACCAGAAAAGATTATTCTCTTTGGCTCTCGTGTCTGGGGGAAATCTGATAACGATAGCGACATCGACTTACTCGTCATTAAAAATACCCCGGAGCCCAAACGTGCCTGTCAAATCCGACTGCGAAAATTACTTGTTAATGAAGATGCCGCGGTAGACACCCTGGTCTATACTCCACAAGAAATAAATGACAGGTTAAAGAAAGGTAATTATTTTGTCAGTGAGGTTATAACCAAAGGCAAAATTGTCTATGGTCGATAACCCGGCATATAAACAATGGATTACTAAAGCCCAAAGTGATGAACACTCATTAACCGTCTTACTTAAACACCAGGGATCACCTGACACAATTACTTTTCTAACCCAACAAGTAGCCGAAAAATACCTCAAAGGTTTTTTAGCCTATAACCGGCAGCCGATTCCCAAAATCCACCAAATTGAGCGCTTACTCAAGCTATGTGAAAAAATTGAACCCGATTTTAATCGTCTTGAAGATGCGGGGATTTTACTTAGCCAATTTTACATCGAATCCCGCTATCCCGGCAATTATCCTCCCCTACCAAGCAAGATGTCCAACAAGCCTATACTGCCGTCACTAACATCAAACAGCTCATTCTCCATAAATTGCCACCCGCTATTCAACGACCTGATCAAAGCGGCTAAGAAGTATGATATATAAAATAAAGCCGGCGGATTTCACTCCAAAATACCAGGTATCATCATGCTTTCTTGAAGTCACCGGAAAAAATCTTTATCTCAAATACCGGGCTGATAAATTCAACGGCCAATGGGGTATTCCGGCCGGAAAAATCGAAGCCCCCGAAACTCCTGCCCAGGCCATCGCTCGTGAACTCCAGGAGGAAACCGGCCTCACTCTGCCTGCCCGGAATTTTATCAACCCCCAAACAATCTACGTCCGTTATCCCGATTATGACTTCACTTTTCATATGTATAAACAGCGTCTTTCTGAATTACCCCCGGTCAATATCGATCAGTCAGAACATCAAAATTACGCCTGGCTAACGCCGGAATCAGCCCTGCGCCAGAAACTAATCATCGATGCCGCCGCCTGCGTTCATATCGCGTATCCCTTCACGCCCCCATACTGGACCAAACATCTAACCAAAACTGTTAATCAAGCCGCTTCATTTAAAGAATTAAGTCACGTCGCCATCTCAATCCTTAACATTATGCCCAGGCCAATAGGTTGGGTTTGTGGACCAATAACCAATGGGGGACAAGGCTCGATCAAGGCTAATCTCAAAACTTTCGATCGTGTTATCTGCCACCTTAACCAGCAACATAAGAACATGTTTAATCAACTTCCTTTCGGTGATGATCTTAACCGAATCAATAACACTCTCAATCAATATAACATCGGCGAAAAAACTGATCTCTTACAAGGCTTCTATATGCCTATTTTTACCTCTGGACTTATCGACACTGTCTACTTTATACCTGACTGGGAATCCTCCGCCGGAGCCCACTGGGAACATCAGCAACTAATCAAACTAGATATTAATATAGTTTATCTCGAACCGGATTATTCCCTACCTGAAAAAACCAACCAAAAACAACTCGCTAAAACCATCTAGTGCCTTACCCCTCCACTCTAATTTCCCTGATAGTTTTTAATACTCCGGTAAAACGTCTCTTTTTTCTCCTTAAAAATCGTACCGTCCCGTCAATCGCCGCATATAAAGTGTCATCCCCACCCCGTCTAACGCCCTCCCCGGCGTGATATCTGGTGCCGCGCTGTCGGATAATAATCTGCCCGGCCTTCGCCCCCTGTCCGCCATAAATTTTGACGCCCAGTCTTTTACTTTCAGAATCCCTGCCTAATGATGTTGATCCCCCCGCCTTCTTATGTGCCATAGCTTTGTCTTATGAATCAAATGTTATTCTGCCACAATGTTATTTCTCTCCCCACCAATGCGTCAGGGCGGGCGTAAAATACACTGCCTCGCTCGGTACCCTTATACTCATATTGTGATACTTCCGGTACCAGCTGCACCCAACTATAGCCTTTTTTAGAAAGCGAGTCAACAAATGAGCCGGGAAAAAATTCCCATTTCATCTTTCCCCTATAATCCACTCTAACGGCCGGCAAAACTGTCACCAAATACCCATTCGGCAATAATATCTCTTTGCCTCGTCTGAACAAAGCATCATAAAGCGGCCAAATATCTTCCCACAATTTATCAGCCAGAGTAGGGGATAGGGGGGCAGATAAAGGCTTGCCTAAAAAAGGTTCCGTCACTATCGCCTCGGCCAGATTCCATCTTTCTTCCCTGTATGGCGCCTGAATATCGTGAGTAAACACATCGGGCTCCAGTGCCTTATTAACATTAAAATGCCGCGTCAACCATTCTAAATTTTGCTCCGAAGCCGCCACCATTGTGTCTCTAATATCAGATCCCACCATCCGATAATTCTTGAGCCACCCCTCCTGCAATACTGTTCCCATCCCGCAGAATGGATCACAAATAACTGGTGCCTTACTTGATAAATCAGGCACCAGATTCAGCATTATTTGGGCCAGTTTCGGCGGCAGCATCCCAATTTTGCCGTCTCTCACCGGCCGCTGTGTATCCCGTACTTCATATTCGTCAATCCTCTGCACATCCACAGTTTCCGCCAACCAGAATCTTCCTCCCCCGTTGACAAAAATCAATTCCCGGTGCGGTTTTTCATACAGCCGATTAAACAATACCTGCGCCGCGTTAAGCTGATTATTTCTTCCCTTGGGCATTACAAATCTGACCTTCGAACCTTCAGCTATTCCCGCCGCCTTCTTTATTTTCTGACCCAGCCCACGCAATTGCCGTGTTTCAATATGCACTCCGCTCACTCCCAGCCGCCACTTATCGGGTAGGGGAGACAGCTGATCCACTACTTCCTCCGCGCTCCACATTTTGTCCTTTTTGCCTATAACTTCAGCTATCCTCTCTACCCCTCCCACACCCCTTAAAAAATTTGCCGGCAATTCCCCATCCAAATTCACCAGCAGCACTCTTTCATCAGCCCAGTCTACATCGACCTCAAATCCATCACGCTTCAAAGTCGCGAAAATCTCCGCCGTCGACAGCGTCGCGTTGCTCCCCAGAAAAAATATATACTCATTCATGCTATCTTTAACCATATACCTAGTAGTACTTAATGCTTAATGCCTAATGCCTAACGCCTAATCCCTGCGCCTAACGCTAATGCCAGACTTTACTTCAATCTGGGCCTTTTGGCAAAAGAATAATCGGCATCTAAATACTGCCCTTCTCCTTCTGATTGCATTCATCGCCGGCTGGCAAATAAGTAAAATTACTTCTCCATATAACAATGCCAGCCCTATTATATTCGAAGAATGTGCCGAGGATGTTAGAAACTCCAACGCCCCAGCTTCTGACACCTTTGACCAATCGAACCGGACTATCGAAACATTAAAAGAAGAGGGGATTGCCCGGAGACAAAAGACTTCTAAAGATACCAAAATAACCGAAGATAACCAACTGCCAACATCACCCCAGGTTGCCGGCACTACCGCTTCCCAAGCTAATCCCGCCGGCAAGTTCGTGGGCAGTATCAACTCCGACCTTTTCCACGACCCCTCCTGCTCCAGCAGTAAACGTATTAAACCCGCCAATCAGATCTGGTTTGATACTATCGAAGACGCCCAAAAATCCGGTTATTCTCCTAGTAAATGCACTCAAGAAAAACTAGGTTTATAATATTTACCCTCCTGACTTATCTGGGAAATACTCGCTTGTGCAATCGATCAACCATTTTGGGAATATGTTCCCAGCTTTTCAGGCGTACCTCTATAGTTTCAACCACAAACAATACCTGCCCCAACATATCCTTGGTGGCGAACTTCTCCAAGTCTTTCTTGGTGCCAAATCTCTCCAAGTCTTTCTTGGTGGCCATGGTTGATTCAATCTTCTTAAGCCTCTTCTCGACACTTCCAAAAGCCTTTCCCGTAGCCTGCGCAATCTCATCTTGAGCCACTCTTACATCCTGTTTAGGCACCACCACAAAATAATTTGCTAAGATTACGTTCAAGCTGTGTCCAGATATGGCTTTTTTGATTAAGAGAAATATGAGCTGTAGTATAACTACAGTGAGTGTTTATTGATTGAGAAAAAGTCATAGATGGATATAGATTGAGCGTAAGATTAGTAAGTTATTTTGTGGTGGTGCCATAGTAGCAACGTCACTTTTTTTCATATCTCAATCCCAGTCTAACACAAAATATGGATGCCCGCATTAATACAAGAGGGGAGAGAAGCAGAGCGCTTATCAGTGTCAAGCGGAATGCAAAGGAACAAAGACTCAACGATGACTCATAATATACGCCCATATATAAATTGACATGCGTTCATAAAATGTTCGCACTGTGGATAACTTAAATGGGGAACATTTGGGCCATACGGCGCAAAAGGTACATTGCGCGACGTATTATATCCTCATCTCCTGCCTTCTCCCGTAGTCGATTTTTAGCCATATATATATTACTCGCTTCGCTTCAGCCGCCATCCGCTTCCCCCCAGAGAATTCATTTACTCCCCCCAGACATACCTGTTCTGCCTCTCGATATCAATCAATATATAGATATATATGTGTCATCCTTAGCTTCGATCAGCATGCTAATATGCCAGCCATTTTAAGCCGTTCTAAGCGATTTAACTTAACTCCTTATTATATAACATATCAGAGAACCCTTAATCTCACTCACCCATCGATGACCATGCATATGTATATATGTCAGTCACTCTGATTAGCTGTCCGTCTTAATTCCTTATGTTTAGATCAGCATCTCGCGCCAATTGTCATCTTATACTCCCCGAGCCGCTAATTAAATCGCGTTCTTTAACCGGCGCAATAATAAACCTCGCCGTAAATTCAATCAAAGCTGTGTAAACCCTCTCATATGTTGCACAACATCACACAAAAAGAGCAAATAAAAAGCAAATATAGATCTAATAACTAGGCATATCTTACTGCCCTGAATTTTCTTCATATAAACGAAACAAATACCAAACATTAAATAATATAACTAATAATAATCTCAAAGCCTGGCCAATCTCGCGCCAATACTCCCTCTCCCCTATTCTATGGGTTTAGTAGTTACCGTAATTTCTCTTGACGTATTTAATAAACATCTATATATTCG